>JAEHDK010000558.1 GCA_016880465.1 Micromonosporaceae bacterium | reverse complement strand
CGGTGCCCGCCAGGTCACGACCGGTAGCAGGCCGTCCTCGGTCACCACCCCGCGGCCGGGCGGCAGGTCCGCCGCGGCGCGCAGCAGCTCGTGCCGGAGCTCGACGATCAGCTCGGCGTACCCGCTGCGGGTCAGTGCGGCCGCCGGCGGCTCGCCGCCCGGACCGCGCCCGGAAAGCGGCGCGGCGGGCAGCCGCCACCAGGCCAGCAGCAGCGGTACGAGTCGCTCGGCGGGTTCGCTCGCGTGCCAGTCGTCGTACGCCTCGGTCGGCAGGACGGTCTCCCCGGTCAGCGCGGCGAGCCGGGCCGCGTGCGCCAGCTCGAGCCACAGCCGCGCCAACGACTCGTCACCGCCGACGGCCTTGGCCAGGCGGCGCAGCTCCCGGGCTCCCACCCCGCCGGCCTTGAGCAGCATGATCGGGGTGGCGGCGCAGCTCTCCAGCACCGCCGTCACGCCGGCGACCGCCGGCCCGGCGGCCGCCGCGGCTTCCCGGTCGACGGCCTCGGCCTCGGCGGGTGCGGTCACGGGTACCGGCGGCTGCGGCGTGAAGGGCGCGTGCCAGTCGGGTCCGCGCAGCGCCCGGCCTACCTCGCCGGGCATGACGGCCGCCTGCCAACCGTCGGCGACCAGCAGCCCGCGGCTCAATGCCCAGTCGAACAACGGGTTAGCGCTGTGCCCGTACCCGTAGATGATCTCGTGGGACCGGATGACCGGACCGCCCCAGGCGACCTTCCGTACCAGCTCGCGGACCCCGGCCGGCGCGGCGGCCACGGCAGCGCGCACCCGCTCGCCGTCGCCGAGCAGCGCCACCAGCTCGTCGATCAGCTGCTGCTTGGTCCGACCGCCCGCAGCGCCGAGCGCACTCGCGACCCGGCGGAGCTCGTCCGCGGTCCGGGCGGCGAACAGGCTCTCGGCCGGCGGTCCCAGGTGCAGCGGGTAGGCGAACGCCGACCAGAGCGGCTCGGCCATGCGCAGCCCGGCGCGGCCGTCCGGCCACACCAGCGCGCGCAGCGCAAGCACCCGCAGCGTCGCGTCCAGATCAGGATCATCGGTGGTACGGCCGAAGCCGGCGGCCAACTCGGCGCGGTCGACGGCCGGTCCGCCGGCGGCCTGGATGGCTTCGATCAGTTGCACGGCCGGTTGGGGGAGGCCGTGAAACGCGGCGGCCACGGAGGGTCGCGACTGCAGCCGGTCCGCCAGCTCGGCGAGCGTCTCCGGTACCGGCGCGGCCAGCGCATCCGGGCGCCGGGTAAGGATCTCCGCGAGCTGGTCCGGGGGGAGCGTACCCAGCCAGGTGCCGAGCTTCGAGGCCACGGATGCTTAATCTAGCCTGATCGCTGTGGCGTACGAAGTACCTCGGCAGGCCGATCCGCGGTTCGGGGAGCAGGGCGGCCGGCTCACCTATGGCAGCTACCTGCACCTGACCGAGCTGCTCGACCAGCAGGTTCCCGAGTCCACCCCGCCGGCCCACGACGAGCTGCTGTTCATCGCCATCCACCAGGTGTACGAGCTGTGGTTCAAGGTGCTGCTGTTCGAGTTGACCGATGCGCGGGACCGGATGCTGGCCGGCGAGTCGTACCTGCCCCGCGTGCGGTTGGCGCGCTGCCACGCGATCGAGCGGGTGCTCGTGCACCAGGTTGACGTGATCGACACGATGACGCCGCAGGACTTCCTCGTGTTCCGCAACAAGCTGGCGCCGGCGTCCGGATTCCAGTCGGCACAGTTCCGCGAGATCGAGTTCCTGTCCGGGCTCAAGGACGCCGGGTTCCTCGACCGGTTCCGCGGGTTGACGGCGCACGAACGCGGCCAGCTGCGGCGCCGGTTGGCCGAGCCGAGTCTCTGGGACGGGTTTCTCGCCACGCTGGCGAAGGCGGGCTTCGCGGTGGGCACGGCCGAGGCGCGGTTCTCCGCGTACGCGACGATCGCCCACGACCGGGAGCGGTACGGCGCCCTGTGGGATCTGGCCGAGGCGCTCATCGAGCACGACCAGTTCTGGTCACTCTGGCGGGCGCGGCACGTACTGATGGCCGAACGGCAGATCGGCACCAAACCGGGCACCGGCGGCAGTACGGGCGGTAGTTACCTGCGCTCCCGGATCGAGTTCCGGTTCTACCCGGAATTGTGGGAGCTGCGCAGCAGGCTGTAGTCACTAGTTCGTGCCACGGCCACCGAAACGCCCTTCACCAGCGGTTATTCCGGCCTAGCGTTTTCCTTCGGCAGAGGAGGACGCGATGGATCACCTGTCGGGCCGGTACCGTCTCGTCGCCGAGATCGCGCGTGGCGCCATCGGCCAGGTCTGGCGAGCGGTCGACTGCGTGACCGGTGACCGGGTTGCCGTCAAGCTGCTGCGTCCCGAGGCCGCCGCCCAGTACGAGCTGGTGGCCGGGTTCCTCAGCGAGGCCGAACTGCTCGCCGAACTGGACCACCCGTCGATCATCCGTGTCCGCGATCTCGTCCTCGCCGCCGAGCAGCGGTACGCGCTGGTCATGGAGCTCGTCGAGGGCCTCGACCTGCGCCGCCGCCTGCGCGCCGATGGCCCGATGCCGCCGACTGTCGCGGCCAACGTGGCCGCACAGGTCGCCGACGCCCTCGCGTACCTGCACGGCCGTGGCGTGGTGCACGGCGACGTCAAGCCCGGCAACATCCTGGTGCCAGCCGACGGCGGCCCGGTCAAGCTGGCCGACTTCGGCGTCGCCCGGCGGCCCGCCGCTGACCAGCCGGACGCTGACCCGCGCCGCCGGCCGACCCTCGCCACTCCCGAGTACGTCGCCCCGGAGGTCGTCGCGGGTGGCCGCCCGACGCCGGCCGCCGACATCTATGCCCTCGGCATCGTGCTCTACGAGCTGATCTGCGGCCGCAGCCCGTACCGGGGCGGCTCGGCCGGTGAGGTGCTGCGCCGGCATGCGACCTGCATCCCGGTGCCGCCCCCGGGCCTGCCGCCGGTCGTGTGGCCGAT
>JAEHDK010000557.1 GCA_016880465.1 Micromonosporaceae bacterium | reverse complement strand
TGGTTCAAGGTAAAGAATCCCCATGCCGCCACTGAAGAAGGAGCACTGACATGATCCGCAGAATTGTAACCGCAAGCATTGCTATCGCCTGTCTCGCCGGTTGCAGCATGGGCGGAGCCCGTGCGGCCGGACGATCTGGCCGACGACCAGGAGCATCAGTACGAGTCGACGATCTCGACGCGCACGCCTCGCCCGCCCAGCGAGCCGATCACCTGGCGGAGGGCCTTGGCGGTACGCCCGCCGCGGCCGATCACCGTACCCAGGTCGTCCGGGTGGACGCGGATCTCCAACCGCTTGCCGCGCCGCGAGTCGACCAGCCGGACGCGCACGTCGTCCGGGTGGTCCACGATGCCCTTGACCAGATGCTCCAGCGCCGGCCGGAGCGCCGTGTCAGCCCTGCTCGCCGCCGTTACCACCTTGCTCCTCGGTCGTCGCGGCCGGTTCGGCCGGCGGTGCGGTGTCGGCCGGCTTGGCCGCCGCCTTCTTGGGCTCGGCCCGCTGTACCTTCTTCGCCGGCTTGGTCTCCGGCTCGCCGAGACCAGCGGCCACCTTCGCCTCGGCCTCGTAGAGCGCGGTGCGGTCGGCCCGCGCGGCGGCGACCTTCAGTGGCTCGGGTGCGGGCAGACCCTTGAACTTCTGCCAGTCACCCGTCTTCTCGAGAATGCGCTGGACGGGCTCGCTCGGCTGGGCGCCGACCGAGAGCCAGTACTGAACCCGGTCGGAGTTCACCTCGATGCGCGAGGGGTCCTCCTTAGGGTGGTAGAGCCCGACGTACTCGATCGCCCGGCCGTCGCGCTTGGTGCGCGCATCGGCGACGACAATGCGGTACTGCGGGTTGCGGATCTTACCCATCCGCAGAAGCCGGATCTTGACGGCCACGGTGTGCTCGCTCCTGTGTCTGGTGCCGGGAGGCGATGCCGCCTCCGGCGCGGGTGAGCGTGCCGGGCGGCACCGTGGGGCTGGTGCCTGCCGGAAGCTCGTGGATTGGCGCGCGCCGGGTAGAGGGCGCCGGTGCCCGCCGCATACCAGCGACCTATTCTGCCATAACGCCTGGGCTCAATAACTCCGGGCCAAAATGGCGATCAGGCCGGGTTCGTCGTCGGTGTCGGGTACGGAGCCGTCCGGGCGTACCAGGCACCGCACCGTGACGCCCACCTCGTTGGCGCGTGTTTCGCCGTCGAGGCCGACCGCAGCCCACGGCAGTCGCGCCCAGCCGCCGGCCGCCGCATCCAGCGCCTGGTCCAGCGTGCCGACCTCGGCGGTGTGCGCCTGCCGCTTGGCGAGGGCGTCGTCGTACAGCGACTGCTGGCCCGCCGCGAGTGCGGCCGTGACCGTGCCGACGACGTCGGCCAGCGGGACCGGCGCCTTTCCGCCGTCGATGCGCCGGACGAGGGTGACGTTGCCGGCCGCGAGATCGCGGGGGCCGACCTCGATGCGGACCGGGTACCCCTTGAGCTCGGCGTCCACCGCACGGCGGCCGAACGGCGTGTCCACCCGGTCGTCGAAACCGACCCGGACGCCGGCGTCGCGCAGCGCGTCGCGCAGCTTGGCGGCCGCCTCGACCACGCCCTCGCCGGACTTCACGACCATCACGTGCGCCTGTACGGGGGCCAGCCGGGGCGGTACGCGCAGCCCGTCGTCGTCCCCGTGCACCATGATCAGCCCACCGAGCATCCGGGTCGACGAGCCCCAGGACGTCGTCCAGCACAGCTCCTGGCGCCCCTCGGCCGAGAGGTAGTCGATGTCGAACGCGCGGGCGAAGTTCTGCCCGAGCTCGTGCGACGTGCCCATCTGCAGGGCCTTGCCGTCGCCGGTCATCGCCTCCAGCGTCAGCGTGTTCGTCGCACCGGCGAACCGCTCGCGGGCCGTCTTGCGCCCGACCAGGACCGGGATGCCGAGCACCGACACCATGAAGTCCTCGTACACCTCATGCAGGATCTTGCGGGCGTAGTCGCGCGCGTCGGCCTCGGTGGCGTGCGCGGTGTGCCCTTCCTGCCAGAGGAACTCGGACGTGCGCAGGAAGATCCGCGGGCGCAGCTCCCAGCGCACCACGTTGGCCCACTGGTTGAGCAGCAGCGGCAGGTCCCGGTACGACTGGACCCACTTCGCCATGTACTCGCCGATCACCGTCTCGGAGGTCGGCCGTACGACGACCGGCTCGGCGAGCTGCTCGCCGCCGCCGTGGGTGACGACGGCCAGCTCGGGCGAGAAGCCCTCGACGTGCGTGGCCTCCCGGCGCAGGTAGCTCTCCGGGATGAACAGCGGGAAGTAGGCGTTCTGCGAGCCGGCCTGCTTGATCCGGGCGTCCATCTCGGCCTGCATGCGCTCCCAGATGGCCCAGCCGGTCGGTCGGATCACCATGGTGCCGCGGACCGGGCCGTTGTCGGCCAGCTCGGCCTTGGCGATCAGGTCCTGGTACCAGCGGGGAAAGTCCTCCGCCCGGGGAGTGAGCACGCGTGCCATGAGGCGCAATCCTAACCTGGTACCGGCACCACCCGGCCGCGCAGGATGATGTGCCGCGGCGCGCCGACCGCCCGCAGGTCCACCCGCGGGTCGGCGTCGTACACCACGAGGTCGGCCAGCCCGCCCTCGACCAGGCCCGGGAAGCCGAGCCACTCGCGCGCGCCCCAGGACCCCGCCCGCAAGGCGTCCACCGTGGACAGTCCGGCCCGCTCGTGCAGCAGCAGCAGCTCCCGGGCCGCCAGGCCGTGCGCGATGCCGCCGCCGGCGTCCGTACCCACGTAGATCGGCACCCCGGCCTCGTACGCGGCCGCGACGACCGCGGGGAACCCGTCCCGCAGCCGCAGCATGTGGGCCGCGTAGCCGGGGAACCGCTCCGCCGCCCGGCTGGCGATCGAGCCGAACGTGGCTATGTTGACCATCGTTGGGATCAGGGCGGTGCCGCGGCGGGCCATCTCGTCGACGAGGTCGATCGACAGGCCGGTGCCGTGCTCGACCGAGTCGATGCCGGCCCGGACCAGCACGTCGACCGCCTCCTCGCCGAACACGTGTGCGGTGATCCGGGCCCCGGCCTCGTGTGCTTCCTCGACCGCGGCGCGCAGCGTGCCCGCGTCCCAGGCCGGTGCGAGGTCGCCGACGCCGCGGTCGATCCAGTCGCCGACCAGCTTCACCCAGCCGTTGCCGGCCGCGGCCTGCGCCCGTACGGTCGCCGCGACCTCGGGTGCCTCGACCTCGACGCCGATGTCCCGCAGGTAACGCTTCACCGGCGCGATGTGCCGGCCCGCGCGGGCCAGGCGCGGCATGTCGGGGTCGCCGTCCAGCTCCGGGTAGGGGTACGGCGAGCCGGCGTCGCGGATGGCCAGCACGCCGGTGTCCCGGTCGACCGCGGCCAGCGCGCGCGCGTCGTCCACTGTGGAGATGGGTGCGCCGCCCGGCGCCATCCCGATGTGGCAGTGCGCATCGACGAGCCCCGGCAGCAGGTACCCGCGGTCGCTGACGGTCTGCGCACCGGCGACCGGATCCAGGGTGATCCGGTCGCCGACCAGCCAGAGGTCCCGCATCTCGTCCTCGGGCAGGACCACACCGCGTACGTGCAACGCCATGCGGGCCAGGCTAGCGGCCCTAACTAATACTGTGGTCAGTCGCCCTTCGGCTTGGCCCGCTTGGAGAAGTCGAGCTTCGGCACGGTGAAGCCCTCCGGCAGGCCGCCGGGGTCGAGCCCGGCCGGCAGCTGCGGCATGCCCGGGGGCAGGCCGGGCGGCAGTCCGCCACCGGGGCGCGGCCGGCCGCCGCCCTTCGTACCCTTGCGCTTGTTCTTCGGGGACTTGGTGGCCTTGCGCCGCCCGGGCAGGCCCATCATGCCGCCCATCTGCTTCATCATCTTCTGCGCGTCGGCGAACCGGTTGAGCAGCTGGTTCACGTCCATCACCGTGACCCCTGAGCCCCGTGCGATGCGGGCGCGCCGGGAGCCGTTGATGACCTTGGGGTTGGTGCGCTCCTCGGTCGTCATCGACCGGATGATGGCCGTGACGCGATCGAAGTGCTTGTCGTCCAGCTCCGCGAGCTGGTCCTTCAGTTGCCCGGCGCCGGGCAGCATGGCCAGTACGTTGGCGATCGGACCCATCCGGCGGACCGCGATCAGCTGGTCGAGGAAGTCGTCGAGCGTGAACGACTCGCCGCCCATGAGCTTGGCGGCCATCCGCTCCTTCTCGTCCGCCTCGAAGGCCTGCTCCGCCTGCTCGATGAGGGTGAGCACGTCGCCCATGCCGAGAATGCGGGAGGCCATCCGGTCGGGGTGGAAGACGTCGAAGTCCGCCAGCTTCTCGCCGGTCGAGGCGTACAGGATGGGCTGCCCGGTGACGTGCCGTACGGACAGCGCCGCGCCGCCGCGCGCGTCACCGTCCAGTTTGGACAGCACGACGCCGGAGATGCCGACACCGTCCCGGAATGCCTCGGCGGTGGCCACCGCGTCCTGCCCGACCATCGCGTCGACGACGAACAGCACCTCGTCCGGGTCGACCGCGTCCCGGATCGCCGCGGCCTGCGCCATCATCTCGGCGTCGATGCCCAGCCGCCCGGCGGTGTCCACGATCACGACATCGCGCATGGCCCGGCGGGCATGGTCGATGCTGTCCTTCGCCACGCGCACCGGGTCGCCGACGCCGTTGCCCGGCTGCGGCGCGTACACCTCGACGCCGGCCCGCCCACCGAGCACCTGCAACTGGCCGACGGCGTTCGGGCGCTGGAGGTCGGCGGCCACCAGCAACGGCTGGTGGCCGGCCGCCTTCAGATGCCGGGCCAGCTTGCCGGCGAGCGTGGTCTTGCCGGAGCCCTGCAGACCGGCCAGCAAGATGACGGTCGGCGGCTGCTTGGCCAGCTGCAGCCGGCGGGCCTCGCCGCCGAGGATGGCGACCAGCTCCTCGTGCACGATCTTGATGACCTGCTGGGCCGGGTTGAGCGCCTGGTGCAGCTCGGCACCGCGGGCGCGCAGCTTGATCTGGGCGATGAACTCCTTGACCACCGGCAGCGCGACATCCGCCTCCAGCAGCGCCAGGCGGATCTCGCGTGCGGCGGCGTCGATGTCGGCATCGGTGAGGCGGCCCTTGCCACGGAGCTTGGCGAAGATGCCGGAGAGCCGGTCGCTCAGGGTGTCAAACACAGGCGCATCGTCCTATTTGTCGGGTAAAGGCTGTTGTGCGGGCCGGAGCGCTGGCCAGCGGGCTGGCTTCCACGGCACGGCCCTACGCCAGGGTAGCTGGCCGAGGGTCAGACGACCCGCTGCCGGCCGCGGCGGCGACGGCGTGAGTTGGCGAGTTGGCGCCGCGGCTCGGCGTGGCGCGGCTTGGCGCGTCCCTCGGACCCGGCCTGCTGCTCTCGTTCCGCATGTCGCACGGACATGGTCATGTCACACGGACATGCACGTCCACCGTCGATACGGGCTCGTCGGCGACGCGCCGGCCTGCGATCGGCCCAGCCGGCGCACCCGCCGCAGCGAGGACCGCGGCCTCGACCGCTGCCCGCGCCGGTCCCCGCGGCCAGGCCCCGACCAGGTAGAACGCGTCCACGACGGCACCGCCGAGCGTGGCGATGCGGGCCGCCCGGACGTCCGCACCGGCGTCCTCCAGCGCGCGGGCAACCCGGTACAGCAGCCCGGCCGCGTCCGCCGCACGAAGCTCCAGGACGGTCGTGCCGCCGGCCTCCGCGCGCTGCCAGACCACCGCAGCCGGCTCGCCGGACGGCGCGGGC
>JAEHDK010000556.1 GCA_016880465.1 Micromonosporaceae bacterium | reverse complement strand
TCCGGGCACACGGCTGGGCGGCGTGACCTTGCGGCTCGGCCGGTCGTTGGACGGTCGAACCCGGTTACCCGGACGGTCCGCGGAACGCCCCGGCAGCCGGGTTCTCGGCCCGGTACCGCGGCCGCACCCCGGAGTCCCGGAGACTTCGGAACCTCCCAGGCCCTTCCTGGTCCCGGCACGCGCCGGGACCAGGGCGGGTGGCAAACGTCACGCAGCTGCGCGGACGGCGGCACGACCCGGAATGTCCGGCCCGCCGGCCGGTGTTGCACACCGCGTAGTGGCGAACGAAAGGGGGTCCGTTTGAGCACGGTACGGGATGGCCGGCAGACCGACGATCACCGGGTACAGCTGGTGCAGGGGTTGTTGAGCGCGCCCGAGTGGCCGGCCACCGGCGGCGCTGCCACCGGCACGGCGGGTGCCACCGCTGACGGTGCGGGTACCTGGCCGGGCGTATCCTCGGCGGGGCGGTCGCGAGCCTTCGCATCGCCCGGCACGACAGAGTCGCCAGGCACAGCAGAGTCGAGGGTGGATACGCGAGTGACCTCCGACCGGCCCGACGAGCGGCGCGCCCGCTTCGAGCAGGACGCGCTGCCGTTCCTGGACCAGCTCTACGCGGCCGGCCTGCGGATGACCCGGAACCCCGCCGACGCCGAAGACCTCGTGCAGGAGACCTTCCTCAAGGCGTACGCCGCCTTCCACCAGTTCGAGCCCGGAACGAACCTGAAGGCGTGGCTGTACCGGATCCTCACGAACACGTACATCAACTCGTACCGGAAGCGGCAGCGGCAGCCCATCCAGGCGCCCACCGAGGAGATCACCGACTGGCAGCTCGCCGAGGCCGAGTCGCACACGTCGGGCGGGCTGAAGTCGGCCGAGACCGAGGCGCTGGAGCGGCTGCCGGACAGCGACATCAAGGACGCGCTGCAGCAGCTTCCGGAGGACTTCCGGCTCGCCGTCTACCTCGCCGATGTCGAGGGCTTCTCCTACAAGGAGATCGCGGACATCATGGGTACGCCCATCGGCACGGTGATGTCCCGGCTGCACCGCGGCCGGCGGAACCTGCGCCGACTGCTGGAGCGCTACGCTGCGGACCGGGGCTTCTCCCGCACCCCGTCCGATCGGGCTGGCGGTCAGCCGGCCGAAATGCCCGCCGGGCAGGAGGTGTCGGGATCGTGAGCGAGCGGACGACTTGGCGCAGCGTGGTCGCGAGCGCGGCCGCCGGCCCTAGGGAGGCGGGCTCGTGAGCTGCGGGAACCCGCATGAGACGGACTGCCGCGCGGTCATCGCCGAGGTCTACCTCTACCTCGATCTCGAGTGCTCCGAGCGGCGCCGCTCGATCATCCGGCAGCACCTCGACGAGTGCTCGCCGTGCCTGCGGGAGTACGGCATCGAGCAGGAGGTCAAGGCGCTCCTCGCGCGCTGCTGCGGCGCCGAGCGGGCGCCGGCCGAGCTGCGCGAGCGGCTCCGGCGCAAGCTCACCGAACTGGTCTTCGAGCCGGACACCCGGGAGTACCAGGCGTAGCCGGGCGCCAGCGAAACCGACCGGGTAGCCGGTCACCTTGGTAGCATCCCCCGCGTGCGGGACCGGTTGCGGTTTCCGGCGTCGGCGCTCACCGGGCTGCTCGCCGCCTTCCTTGCCGCCCGGATCGCGGTCTGGTGGGGCGGGACGACGTTCGTCGCGTACGACTCGTTCTCCTACCGGCTGGACCCCGCATTCGACCGCGGCCCACTCGTCTCGCTCACCGGCCACGCGCCCCGGCTGTGCGCCGTACCGCTGTTCTACGCGCTCTTCCCCAACGACGGTGCCCGCGTGTTCGCGCAGTGGGCGCTCGGTACGGTCGCCTGGGCGGTTCTGGCCTGGGCGGTGTGGACCTGCCTGCGCAGCCCGGTGGCGCGGATCGCCGGTGCGGCCGGCGTACTGCTGCTCGGCCTGCTGGGTCCGGTGACCAACTGGGACTTCGCGATCCTGTCCGAGTCGGTGTCGATCAGCCTCGGGGTGCTGGTGCTGGCGCTCACCCTGCGCTGGCTCGCGACAGGGTCGTGGCGCGCGCTGGCCGGCCTGACCGCCGTCGCGCTCTGCTGGCTGTTCACCCGGCCGGAGATCCGGCTGCTGGTCGGCCTGCTGCTCGTCCTCGTGGTGGGGTACGCGGTACGCGTCCGGCCGGCGCGGGTGGCCGCCGTGGCCAGCGCCGGCGTACTGCTCGCCGGGCTGGTCTGGGCGACCGCGATCACCCCGACGGTCGGCCGTACGTTCGCCGGCTGGAGCGCTACCCAGCTGCCGCTGGAGCAGGAGACCCTGCTGTTCCGGCTGCGCTTACAGGTGCTGCCGGATCCGGCGATCGCCCGGGTGTACCGCGACCGGCTGGGCATGCCCGACTGCCCCGGCGCGGCGCAGGTGGCCGCCGGATCGGAGTGGGCGATCGTCGAGTTCGCCGACGCGTACCGGGCCTGCCCCCGGCTCCGGGCCTGGGGCGAACGGAACGCGACGAGCTCGGGGTACCGGTTCGCGCTCGCCGCGCCCGGGGACTACGCCCGGTTCACCGCCGGCGCGCTGCCGCGCGCGTTCGAGGGCACGGTCTACGCCCACGTACCCCGGCTCGCCCGCGCCGACAAGCTGGTCTTCGCGCCGCACGAGTACGAGCCGTACCTGCTGCTCGGCGGCTTTGCCATCGCGATCGCCGCGGCCGCCGGCACCGGTGCGTGGCGCCGCCGCCGGCTGCTCGTCGCCACCGCGCTCGTGGTGGCGCTCGGGTCGCTGGCCAGCGTGCTCGGCGGGCTCATGTACTCGGTCGGCGAGTACCCGCGGTTCGGCATCCAGGAGGCGGTCGGCGTGCGGCTGGCCCTCGTACTGCTGCTGGTCGCGGCCCTCGACGCCGGCCTGGCGCGGCGTACGGAACGGCGTGCCGCGCCGCGCGCCGACCAGGCCGCTCGGGCGGCTGACACGCCGGCACCGGCCGAAGCGTGATTGGATACCGTCAGCACTTGCTGCACACCGAGGAGGAGCCGGCGCCATGGCCGACGAGATCCGCGCCGAGATGGTGGCGAACGTGTGGAAGGTCGTCGCTGCCGCGGGCGACAGCGTGTCCGAGGGAGACACGCTGGTCATCCTCGAGTCGATGAAGATGGAGATCCCGGTCGTCGCCGAGAGCGACGGCGTGGTCCGGCAGCTCGCCGTCAACGAGGGCGACGTGGTGCAGGAGGGCGATCTGATCGCCGTCGTCGAGTGACGCTGCCCCCGGTGATCTCGATCCGCTCGGCCACGCCGGCCGACTATCCCGCCGTGGGCGAGCTCACCGTCGCGGCGTACCGCGCCGACGGTCAACTCGAAGACGAGATCGGGTACGAGCGGACCCTCCGCGACGTCGCGCGCCGGGCGGCCGCGGGTGAGCTCCTGGTGGCGGTCGACGGTCCGGCCGTCCTCGGCGCCGTCACGCTGGTGCTACCGGGCAGCCCGTACAGCGCGCTCGCGCGCGACGGTGAGGCGGAGTTCCGGATGCTCGCGGTGGACCCGGCCGCACAGGGCCGGGGCGCGGGTGAGGCGCTGGTCCGCGCCTGCCTCGACCGCGCGCGGGACCTGGGCTGTTCCGCGGTGGTGATCTGTACCCGCGATTTCAGCCGACCCGCCCAACGGCTGTACGCGCGGCTCGGGTTCGTCCGGGCAGCGCACCTGGATTGGTGCCCGGAGCCGGGAGTCCTGCTGCTCGGGCTGCGCTACGAGCTACTTGGTGCTCGCCGCTGAGTCGGGCGCCCGGTCGAGCAGATCGAGCGCGACCGCCAGCGCGGCGGCCTGGATCTCCTCGTAGCTGGCGCCCGCCTCGCGCAGGACGAGCCAGCTACCGTGCACCGCCCAGACGGCCAGGGCACCGCGAAGCTGGTCGGTCAGCGTGGCGTCCGGGTCGACGAGCAGCGTCATCAGGCTCAGGAACCGGTCGCGCATCTTCAGGCCGGCGGACATCGTGCGCATGGCCGCCTGGTTGCTGTCGAAGAAGCGCACCAGGCTCTGGTTGGGCCCGCCGCTGAGCGCAGCCGAGTAGCGCCGGAGGAACTCGGCCCGGGTCTGCGTCGTGCGCGGCTGGGTGCCGAACCAGGCCATCAGCTCGTCGACCTCGCGGAGCGCGTCGTCCACGAGGCTCTCGACGATCTCTTCCTTGCTCTTGAAGTGGTAGTAGAGGGCCGCCTTGGTGACGCCGAGGCGCTCTGCGATCTCCCGCAGCGAGGTCTTCTCGTACCCGCGCTCGGTGAAGAGCTCCAGGCTCACCTGTTGGATGCGGGCCCGGGTATGGCCCACCGTTGTGCCGTCCATCACCACGCTCTTATTCCTACTTGACGCCCGGTTAGTGCGAAGCTTACCGTACGGCTGGTAAGTACGCCAGTCGGCCGGCAGGTAGGCCGGCCGTCGATATCAGGGGGGACCCTTCGGTGTCTGATGTCCAGGCAGCCCCGGCGCCGCAGCGGCAACGCAGCATCCGGGTGATCCTGTTCGGTCTCATGATCGCCATTCTGCTGGCGATGCTCGACAACATGATCGTCAGTACGGCGCTGCCCCGCATCGTGGGCGACTTCGGCGGTCTGCAGCATTTCACCTGGGTGGTCACGGCGTACGTCCTGGGCACGACCGTGTCGACTCCGCTGTGGGGAAAGCTGGGCGACCTGTACGGGCGCAAGGGCGTCTTCCTCACCTCGATCGTGCTGTTCCTGGCCTTCTCCGCGCTGTGCGGCATGTCCGGCTCCACGCTGTTCGGCGGGCCGGACAACGGCATGATGCAGCTGATCGCGTTCCGGGCGCTGCAGGGCCTCGGCGCCGGCGGTCTGATGGTCGGCGCGATGGCGATCATCGGTGACCTCGTGCCACCCCGCGAGCGCGGGCGCTACCAGGGCATGATGGCCAGCGTCATGGCGGTCGCCATGGTGGCCGGCCCGCTGGCCGGCGGCTTCATCACCGACCACCTGTCCTGGCGCTGGGCGTTCTACGTGAACCTGCCGCTTGGCGGCGTCGCGCTGCTGTTCCTCATCAGCACCCTGCACCTGCCGAAGTACCGGACCGAGCACCGGATCGACTGGCTCGGCGCCGCGCTGCTGTCCATCGGCATCACGGCGCTGGTGCTCATCACGACCTGGGGCGGCAACGAGTACGCCTGGGGCTCGGCTCAGCTCATCGGGCTCGCGGTCGTGGCCGTGGTCTCGCTCGTCGCGTTCGGGTTCGTCGAGCGCCGGGCTCCCGAGCCCATCGTTTCGCTGGCCCTGTTCAAGAGCCGTAACTTCGCGCTGATCTCGGGTGTCGGGTTCCTGCTCGGGTTCGCGATGTTCGGGGCGATGAACTTCATCCCGCTGTTCCAGCAGACCGTGCAGGGCTCGTCGGCCACGAACAGCGGCCTCCTGCTGCTGCCGCTGATGCTCGGCATGATGGTGGTCTCCATCGTGGTCGGCCGGGTCATCACCAGCACCGGCAGGTACCGCATCTTCCCCATCGCCGGTGGGGTCGTGATGGTCGCCGGCCTCGGGCTGCTCACCATGGTCGACGTGGATACGACGAAGCTCCAGCTCGCGGGGTTCATGGTCGTCCTCGGCGTCGGCATGGGCGGTCTCATGCAGACCTCGATGCTGATCGCGCAGAACAGCGTGGAGCAGCGCGATCTCGGCGCCGCCAGCGGCGCGGCCACGTTCTTCCGGTCGATCGGCGGCTCGTTCGGCGTGGCGCTGTTCGGCGCGATCTTCGCCAACCGGCTGGAGGACTCGCTGGTCGCCAGGTTCGGCCAGGCGGGCGCGGGGCAGTTCAGCAAGGGCGGAGCCGGCGGCGGCGTCAACCCGACCGGCATCAAGGCGCTGCCGGCCAACATCCGCGAGGGGCTGCTGTCCAGCCTTGCCGACGCGATCTCCGGCGTGTTCGGCTGGGTGGTCATCTTCGCGGTGCTGGTCCCGGTCCTGGCCTGGTTCATCAAGGAGATCCCGCTGCGCGGCAGCGGCCCGAGCGAGCCGGCGACGGAGCAGGCCGCGGAGGCCGATGTCGAGACGGCGGCCGCCACCGCGGGCGTCTGACCCGGTCACCTTCCGACCGTGCTCCGGGGGTGGTCGGCACCGGCACGGCCCGACCGGCCGCGCGGTAGGTGCGCGAACTTGCGCGAAACGTTTTGTGGACGGAATCCTTTCGTGCAAGACTGCGCATGCTTCCGTCGCACCGCGAGCGAAGGGCCGGCACCGTGAGCGAGCCAGGTCAGGGGATGGCCGGGGACATCGCCGAGCAGCCAGAGGTCTACGCGCGGCTGCTGGAGCCGGCGTCGATCGCCGCGATCGCCGAGGTAGCCGACCTCATCGCGCGGCGCCGGCCGCGGCACGTCGTGCTGACCGCTCGGGGTACGTCGGACCACGCGGCCCTGTACGCGGCCTACCTCATCGAGATCCGGCTCGGGCTGCCTGCCGCGCTCGCGTCCCCGTCCACGATCACGCTGTTCGGTGCCCGGCCGGACCTGTCGCAGGCGCTGGTCGTCGGTGTCTCGCAGAGCGGCGGCTCACCGGACCTGGGCGAGGTGCTGCGAGTCGCGCGCGCGGCGGGCGCGTTGACGCTCGCCGTCACCAACGTCGCCGGTTCCCCGCTCGCCGAGGCCGCCGAGCTGGAGATCGGCCTCGCGGCCGGCCACGAGCGCGCGGTCGCGGCGACCAAGACGTACACCGCGGAGCTGCTCGCCCTGCTGCTTCTCGTCGAGGCCGTACGGGCCGGCGGCGGCCGGCTGCCCGACGACGAGCGAGCTGCGCTCGCCGGCCTACCCGACCTGGCGGCGCAGGCGCTGGCCGAGCCGGCCGCGGTCGACCTCGCCGACCGGTACCGGTTCGCCGACCGGCTGGTCACGACCGGGCGGGGGTACGCGTACCCGACCGCCCGGGAAGCCGCGCTGAAGCTGATGGAGACGTCCTACCTGGCCGCGCTCGCCTTCTCCGGCGCCGACCTGCTGCACGGGCCGCTGGCCATGGCCGACCCGGACGTGCCGGTGCTCGCCGTGGTCGGCGAGGGGCCGGGCGGCGGCGCCATGCGGGACGTGCTGGGCCGGCTCGGCGAGCGGCGGGCGGACGTGGTGGCGATCAGCCCGTCGGCGGTGGCCGGAGCGGCCGCCCGGATCCCCGTGCCCAAGGTGGACGAACGGTACGCCCCGCTGCTGGACATCCTGCCGCTGCAGCAACTGGCGCTGGCGCTCGCACTGGCCCGGGGGGAGGACCCGGACGCACCGCGGGGACTGAGGACGGTGACCAGCACTCTTTGACCT
>JAEHDK010000555.1 GCA_016880465.1 Micromonosporaceae bacterium | reverse complement strand
CCGGCGGGGAGGTGTCCACCGTCACCGTCTGCCAGCCGGTCCACGGCCCCCACAGACCAAGCTCGTCGCGGGTGACCGCCCGCCAGTAGTACGTGGTGCCGTTGAGCAGCCGGCCCGACGGCACCCGCCACGCGGCGGTGCCCGGGTTTGCCGTCTGCACCAGCGCGGCCCAGTTGTCGGCCACCACGGTGGCGGTGTCGGTGGCGGCGGTGCGCACCTCGAACACGGTGTACAGCACGGCGCCCGACTCCGGATCCGACGCGGTCACCCGCAGCTCCGGGGTGGTGGTACGCACCCGCGCCGGCGAGATGCACGCCAGGTAGCAGTCGGTCGTGGTCGACAGCGGCTGCACGGACGGCACCGCCGGCGGCCGGTCGTGGGTGATCTGCAGGTAGGTCCGCAGACCAACGTCGGCCGAGTCGGCCGGGTAGAACCGCTTCCACTTCGACGTGTCGTTCTCCACCACCGCCTTCAGACCGAACGTGACACAGCCGCAGGTCCCGTTCACGTTGTCCTGCACGATGTCGCGTAGCCGGCCGCCGCCATCGCCGAACTCCATCGGATCGTCCGGCTGAATCACCCCGCAGCCGCCCGCCTCGTTGGCATTGCCCGCCGCGGTGGCCAGGTACTCGTTCCAGAACCCGGAGTAGCCGAACGAGTTGGTGTTGTTCCACGTGTACGCGAGGCCCTTGTCGATCCAGTCGGTGTACCACAGCTCGGCCGACGTCGCCGAACAGGCCGCCGAATGGTCCAGCAGAGTGCGGAACTGGGCGTACAGGATCTGCTGCCCCTGATTGGCGATCGAGCCCAGGTTGAACCGGACCATCGACCGCCACACGCAGCTGCTGGTGCCGTACTCCAACCCCACCCGCATGCTGTCCCGCAAGCTGGACCAGTACGAGGTGTCCTTCGCGCACGCGTTCACCTGGGTCCACCCGGTCGAGTAGGCAATAAGCTCCGGGTCGATGTACAGCGGGAACACCACACCCGGATCGGCCAGCAACGCCGCGTCCGGCACCACCGTCAACCCGGCCGAATCCGCCGCCACCCCCACCCGGGCGGTACGCAACCCGACCGACCGGTCCCCGGCACCGCCCCGCCCAGCGGCCAGCTCGGCCGCCACCGGCGTCGCCGAGTCCCACATGAACGACTCCGCGGCAAACCACACCGGCTCCCCCGTCATGGCATCGGCCACGGTGAACCGGCCATCGGCCTCACCCCGCACCGACAAGCCGGCCGCCGAAAGGCCCCAGCGAACCGACCGCAGCGCCGGATCCGCCGCCGCCACCGCATCCTTGACCACCAGCAGCTGGGCAAACCCGTCCGGCCGGGCGCGAAGCCGCAGATCCACCCCCGGCATCACCTCGCGGTAGGTCGCCGTGTCCCCGCTAACCACCGGCGACGGCAGCGGCTGTCCCGGCCACCACAACCTCAGATCCCGACCGGCCTTCACCAGCCGAACCGCCGGCCCGGCACCACCCCCGGAAAACGTCAACTCCGACACGGCCACGGCGGGCGACACGCTGCCATCCGGATTGACCCGCAGCGTCGTGACAATCTCCGCCCAACCCGACCCGCGACGCACCCGCACCGGGTCGGAGAAGAACCGCGACTGGAACGACCCATCCGGCATCGCCGACGTATCCGAGGTCTCCGTGAGCAGACCAGTCACCTGCACCGGCTGGTCCACCTCCGCCGCCAACGCCGACGCCGACACGGCATCCGCCCGCCGCAACGGCGCATCGGATCCGTCCGTCGAAACCGCAGCGGCAGCAGTGGGCGATAGAGCTTGCACCGCCAAGCCAGACGCAACCAGCGCCAGAAGCACCACGACATGCCGGACGAAGAAGACGGCACCACGCAGAGTCAAGCGAGCCACAGCTACCCCCGCAACTAAGCAACGACACGGACCACACGTGCGAGCGGAACGTAGAGCATCTCGATGTATCAACGCAAGACCCGGTAACAGATTGACAGCATAAAATGGACACCTCGGGACAACGACCGCTTCCGCAGTCATCGTGGGTAACCGACAAGCACCGCTCCCTACCCAGATCCCGCTCGCCGACTGGGGGCTGACCGCGTATCGTGCCAGGTTCGCCTTCGCCCATGAACGGTGAGCACCCACCTCGACGCCTTGCCACCCCGGCCGGCCCATCAACTATTGCCGAGCGCTGCGACCTCGACTCAACGAAGATCGGCGGCGCCGAATCTTAGGCATCGCCTCTAACCAAGTCCTTCCCAAATTCTTCCCAACGCTTGACCTCGCGATCGCTCAGGCATCCTCGGTACTAAGTCATACGGGATCCGGCGGCTTCGCTGTCCGTCGGCTGCGGCAGTACGCGACGGCCGACGTAATATGCCGCCTACCATCGCGCGGCAGGGAACGCGACGAACGGCCGATTGAGCCTGACTCGAAAATAGGTGCTTGAGTGGGCAGGCGGCAGCATCGGGGCGGAGCCCCGATGGGTCGACCATGTGGGTGCTGTCGGGTGGTGTGGGGCTGGGGTTAGGCGGCGGTCTGCTCGGGCCTGGGGGTAAGGGTTACCGTCTGGCCGGTGAGGTGTTCGAGTTGGCGGACGAGGTTGCGTTGCTGGCGTTGGGGGTTGATGCGCGACTGGTGGAAGTCTGGTCCCAGGTCGTGGTAGCGGGCTTCGGGGTCGGACAGGAGGTGCCAGATGATCGTCAATACCGAGTTGCCGACCGCGACGATGGCGCGTTGTTTGCCTCGGTGTTTGGCCAGGCGCCGGTAGCGTTCGGCGAGGAAGGTGTTGGTGCGGCTGGCGGTGGCGACCACTTCACCGATGGTGCCGGCCAGCCAGGGGTTGCCTTTGCCGGTGGTGGCTTGTTTCGTCTTGCCGGCTGACTGTCTGGCCTGGGGTGCGAACTTGGCCCAGGAGACCAGGTGCGCGGCGGTGGGGAACACGCTCATGTCGACGCCGAGTTCGGCGATGACGTCCTGGGCGGCGGTGGTGCCGATGCCGGTGACCTCGTCGAGGCGGGCGATCTGGGCCGTGTAGGGGGCGACGGCTTCGTCGATGGTGTCGGTGAGTTCGTCGATTCTGGCGGTGAGGTCGTCGATGCGTTCGAGCATCATCTGGCAGATCAGCGCGTGGTGATCCTCGAAGTGCCCGTGTAGTGCCTCCTCCAGTTGGCTGATCTTCGCACGCATGCGGGCGCGGGCCATCTGGGCAAGCACCTTCGGGTCACGTTCCCCACTGATCAGCGCTTCCAGCATGGCCCGGCCGGAAACACCGTAGATGTTGCTGGCCACGGTGGACAGCTTGATCTGGGCGTCTTCGAGCAGCTTCTCCAGACGCTGTTTCTCCCTGGTGCGGTCGCGCACGAGGGTGCGCCGGTAGCGGGTCAGGTCACGCAGCCGCCGGATCGGTTTGGGTGGCACGAAGCTGGGCCGGCACATGCCCCGCTCGACGACCTTGGCCAACCAGACCGCGTCGAGTTTGTCGGTCTTCGGCCGACCAGGCACGTTCTTGACGTGCTTGGCATTGAGCAGCCAACACTCGAACCCCTCGGCCTCCAGTAGGTAGAACACTGGCTTCCAGTAATCCGACGTTGCCTCCATCGCGACCAGGGTCACCTCCATGGTGCGTAGCCGATCGGCCAACCCGATCAGGGCGCGGGTGGTGGTGGCGTACTCGCGCACCTCCTGACGACGCCGGCCGGGCTTGTCCGGGTGTGGGGTGCGGACACACGCCATCACCGTGGCCTTGCCGATGTCCAGCGCGGCGACCCGCGCCACCAGTTCGACCGCCTCATCGGTCTCCTCCAACTCGCTCACCTCGAATACGCCGGGGATAACGGAAGGCGGCTGCCCGGGGAGCCGACAGGGCAAACAACAAAGCCGGACTCGCGTGCTCGAAGCAACAATGCGGGGCCCTTCGACCAGCTCCCAGCGTCAGACATTCCGACGGGCTCATCAGCGCCAAGGCTCAACCGACGTCGACGGGCAACCACCCCCTATTTTCAGCCCGGCAGGGCGTCCCGCAGGGACAGGAGAGACATTCCGCGTAACCGAGGATGACTCTGAGTGATGGGGTTGACGTTCGTGGAGCCGACACGCCGCACTCGTTGTCCTACACGGTAAAGACGCAGAACCCCGATATGAAGGTGTTCCAACCAAAGACCAACTTCATAGAGGTTCTGCGTCCTGATGAGTGTCACAT
>JAEHDK010000554.1 GCA_016880465.1 Micromonosporaceae bacterium | reverse complement strand
GGGTGCCGACCCGGGCAAAGGTGCGCAGGGTCCGCCCGGCCAGCTTCGACATGAGGCCCTTGCAGAACGGGCCGCCCACCTGCTGCCCGCCCGGCATGTACCGGGAGGCGGCCGCGACGACGACGCCTCGCTCGACCAGCCGGGCGAGGTCGTCGATCTGGCGCGGGTCGTCGCAGCCGTCGGCCATCGCCACCACCGTCACCGGCGCGCGGGCGATGTCGATGCCGAACCGGATCGCGTTGGCCGGCCCGCGCCCGTACGTGTTGAGCACGGTGCGTACCCGAGGGTCGCGCGCGGCCACCTGCTCGGCGTGCGGCACCGTCGTGTCGTCGGGCGTGTCGTGGACCAGCAGGACCTCGCACGGCAGCAGGACCTCGCGCAGGATCCGCTCGAGACAGGCCAGGATGGCCCCGCCCTCGTTGTACACGGGGATGACGACCGAGACGCGCGGCGTCATATCAGCACCCCCCGGCCGGTGATCCCCCACAGGTCCGCGACCGGCTTGGTGGTGGCCAGGTCGCGGTAATGCCGGTGCGGCGACGCGATCACCAGCACGTCGGCCCGGCGCAGCACGTCGTCCAGCGGTACCAACCGGTCATCTGTGACGTACGGATCCGAGCACAGTACGTCGGCAGCCTTGAGTATGAGGATCTTGCGCAGCTTGTACGCCAGGCTCTCCCGCGGATCGTCGCTGCCACCCTTGAACGCCATGCCGAGGATGCCCACCGTCATGGTGGCCAGGTCGTAGGTCGCCTCCAGCCGGGAGACCAGGTACAGCGGCAGGCCCTCGTTGACCAGCATCGCGGAGTGGCCGAGGGCGAAGTTGTTGTTGTTGAAGGCGGCCAGCTGCATCGTGTCCTTGAACAGGCACGGGCCGGCGGCGAAGCCCGGGCCGGGCATGTCCGCCGCGCGCGGGTACTCGTGCGTGATCGCGTGCCGCACCCGCTCGAAGTCGACGCCGAAGTCGTTGGCCATCATCCAGAACTGGTTCGCCGCCGCGAACTTGATGTACCGCCAGGTGTTCGTGAACAGCTTGGCCAGCTCGGCTTCCTCCGGACGCAGCAGCACGATTTGGTCGGTCAGGTTGCGGAACAGCTTCTCGGCCCGGCTGCACGCGCTGTCGGTACGCCCGGAGACGATCTGCGGCAGATCGAACAGCTCGGTCATCGCCTTGCCCTCGGCGATCCGCTCGGGGCAGAACGCGATGTCCACCGTCAGGCCGTACCGTCCGACCAGCTTCTCGGTCAGCGCGGTCACGCCCGGGTGAACCGTGCTGCGCAGGACGATCAGCTGGCCGTCGAAGAGATGGTCGACGCACCGCTCGATCGCCCGTGGCACGGCCGCGAGGTCGGGGTTCAGGTGCTCGTCCACCGGCGTACCGACGACCACGATCACGTGCTCGGCGCGGCCGACGCTCGCCGGATCGGTGGTGGCGATCAGCTTGCCGTCGCGGACGGCATCGGCCAGCGGCTGCGCCGCGCCCGCCTCCGCGAAGGGTAGCCGCCCCGAGTTGACCACGCTGACCGCGGCGGCGTTGATGTCGTACAGCGTGACCGCGAGGCCGCGGGAGGCGAACGCCACGCCCAGCGGCAGCCCGACCCGGCCGCATCCGCCTACGATCACCACGTCGCACGGGGGGCCACCCGGGACAATGTCAGCCACGAGGTCTCCTTCGTTCCGGGGAGTCAGAATACGGCAGCGCCGCGGCTCCGCCGCACCGCCCGATGTGGCAGGTCAACGCAGCCTCCGGCAAGGGATCGTCACGGTCCAGCCGGTGATCGTAGTGTGCGTGGTCACGGTGACCCTATCGGCGCCGGTACCCGCGCAGCGGGCCCGGGCCTCGGCGACCACCGAGTACCAGTTGCGCGCGAAGGATCGGTGGTTGACCAGGTGCCAGTTCACCACCGAGCTGACCGTGAGGAGTACCGCCAGCACGGCCGCCGGCACCGCGGCGGACCAGCCCGGCCGCACGGGCACCAGCAGCAGCGCGACGGCGGCCAGCAGGAGCAGCCCGGGGGCGAAGAGGTACCGGTCGGCCGTGGCGCCCAGGGTGCCGAGCTGGACGCCGGTCAGTACCAGGCTCGTCACGAAGGCGGCCACCGCGACGTGCCAGCGGGGCGCGGTGAGCCGTCGGAGGCCGGCCACGACCGCGGCGCCGACCACCAGCCAGGCCGCGACGACGAGCGCTAGGCGCCAGTGCGAGTGCCCGACCGTGGCGAGCCACCACCGCTCGCCGAGCAGGGCGTTGGGTGCCAGCCAGCGCACGTACTCGGCCCCGATCCAGAGCGGGTCGGCGCGGGTCTGCCCGATCTGGGCGCGGCTGGTCCACCCGGCCGCGAGCCCGCCGAACTGCAGCACGGCGCCGGCAAGCAGGGCGCACAGCAACCCGATGCCCGCCGGGTCGCGGCGCACGAGCAGGCGTCCCGCCGCCAGCGGCAGGTATATCACCGCGAGCGGGCTGCTGAGCGCGAGCAGCAGCAGCACCACGACCACGGCCACCCGGCCGGCGCGGCTTGCCGGGGCCCACAGCACCAGCCAGAACGCCCCGTACAGCAACGGAAACTGCAGCGTCGCGAGATTATCGACGACCGAGCCGCCGTGGTATCCGAGGCCGCCAAGGCCCACCGGGGCGAGCACCAGCGGCACCGACAGCAGCAGCCGGACCAGTACCGACCGGACGTGCGCGCTGGCCGCCAGGTAGACGATCAACCCGAGCACCGCGCAGGTCAACGCGGCGGCGGTGGACATCACCGCGGCCGCCCTCTCGACCGGGAAGAACGCGGTGACCTCGGCGAGCAACCGGGTCACCACGTGGAAGTAGCCATTAATCGGGGTACGCAGCGCGTCGACCGTCGAGCGGTTGAGTGCGTCGGTGAGCAGGTTCGCGCCATCCTCGGCCCAAACCGTCCGCAGCGCACCCGGGCCGCCCTGCCGCCCGAGGCTGACCGCGGTACCGGCGACCACGGCGAGCCCCGCCAGTACCGCGCTCGGCCAGCACCACCGTGCCGCCTCGGCAACGGGGAACAGCGGCGCCAGCGCGTGCCGGATCCGCGCCAGCGCCGACTCGCCGGGGGTCCCGTGGCCTTCCGCGGGCGGCAGTCGGGTCAGCGCGGTCATCGAGCCGATGCCCGGCGTGTGACCTGGGTAAGTGCACCGGACACCAGGTCCCCTCTCCATCCGCGCGCCGGCCTGGCCGGCGCTAGCATGACAGGCTAGCCGCCGGGTGATCGGCGAAGCACCCTGGCCCCGCCAACCCGATTGCGGTCCGGGAACACCGCCGCGCTTTCGACCCGGGTTAGCCGCCGTTGGTCGTTGCCCGCTGCGCAACCTGACGGGCGGTCCGTGGCGTAGCGACAATGAACGCCTGGGCCCCCATCACCCGCCACGCCAACGGAACCTTGAGGTAGAGGCGGACGAGGGATGGTCCGGTCGGCAAGCGGCCCTTGGTGGTGTAGGGCAGGAAACGGGGTATGCACGTCAGCACATCGAACCCGGTGGCCGAGAGCGCCTCAGTAAGTGCGCGATCGTCGATGGGCGTTATGTGGTCGAAGAACTGCCAGTAGTCGCGCGCACAGTAACGGACGTTGGGCTGAAGAATGAGCAATCGACCATCGGGCCGTAGCACGCGCACGACTTCTTGCAGTGTCGAAAGAATGACTTCTCGAGTGATATGTTCGAAGAAGTTGCTGACGAAGACGACATCCAACGACCTGTCCTCGATCGAGTCAAGGCGGTCGGAGCGAAGAACGAGCGTCTCGACGCCCGTGGCGGCGCGGTTGCGAACGTCCGGATTAAGATCCACGGCAATTCTGCGGTGAGCCTTGATGTTATTGATGAACTCGCAATGACCGGCGGCGAGGTCGAGCACAGTTGAACCGGTAGGGACCCAACGTTGGAAAAACCGGCTGCACAGGACCTTCCAGATGTCATCGCGCTGCGCCGCTTCGCCACCAAATCGATTGCCGTACAGTCTCTTCAGCTCTTCGGACTCAAGTTCCATCGATGCCTACGTCGTCTCCTCGGCCCCCGTACGGGATATCTGCCTCGCTAGTGTAGTTGGACCTTACTTGTACACGTTGCTGGGCCGGTGACGAAGTCGCTGGCGCCCGCCACCGCCCACGAGAAGCCGGGCGTCGCACGGCCGCGCCTACCACCGGGTCGTCGACCAAGCCGGGCGGCCTGCGGCATCGTCGTGCTCACCGCCTCGGAGCTCGCCATGCGCGCCGGCAAGGTCGTGAGCGGTTGCCATCGGGCACGGACTGTACCAGGGTGGCGGATCCTCTTTGTGTCCCGTAGTCCGGCTCGGGTTGATGGCGGGGGCGCCCGCCATCAACCCACCGCAGGCCGGCGGTCTCGTCGCGGACCGATCCCGGCCGGGCTGGCCGAAATCCGACTCGCTGCTAGTGTGCCTCGCGTGGGCCTTACGACCGTTACCTCGATCCCGTTCAACCGCACCTACCTGGCCGGCGCCGAGGCGGCGTACATGCACCAGGCGATGACGAGCGGACCGCTGGCGGGGGACGGTCCGTTCACCAAACGTGCGCACCGGTTGCTGAACGAGGTCGTCGGGTCGCAGGCGGCGCTCCTCACCACATCCTGCACGCACGCGCTGGAAATGTCGGCGTTCCTGCTCGACCTGCAGCCGGGCGACGAGGTCGTCCTGCCCTCCTTCACGTTCTGCTCGACCGCTAACGCGTACGCCATACGCGGCGCCGTCCCGGTGTTCGTGGACTGTCGGCCCGACACGTTGAACATCGACGAGCGGCTGGTAGAGGCCGCGATCACCGAACGGACCAAGGCGATCGTTGTCGTCCACTACGCCGGCGTGGGCTGCGAGATGGATGCGATCACCGAGATCGCCGACCGGCACGGGCTGGCGGTGATCGAGGACAATGCGCACGGGCTCGGCGGCACATACCGGGGCCGCTCGCTGGGCGCCCTCGGCGCGATGGCCACGCAGAGCTTCCACGAGACCAAGAACGTGCAGTGTGGCGAGGGCGGCGCGCTGCTGTTCAACGACGTGCGGTACTTCTCCCGGGCGGAGATCGTCCGGGAGAAGGGCACGAACCGGAGCCAGTTCTTCCGCGGCATGGTCGACAAGTACCGGTGGATCGACATCGGTTCGAGCTACCTGCCGTCCGAGCTGCTCGCCGCCTACCTGACAGCCCAGCTCGAGTCGTTCCCGACGATCCAGGCACAGCGGCACGCGGTGTGGAGCGCGTACCACGCCGAGTTGGCCGAGTGGGCGAGGGACAATGGCGTGACGCAGCCGCACCTGCCCGCCGATCGGGAACACCCGGCCCACCTGTACTACCTGCTCCTGCCGGACCTGAACAACCGCCAGGGACTGCTGGGCCACCTGCGCGAGCGCGGGATCCATGCGACGTTCCACTACCAGCCCCTGCACTCCGCTCCGGCCGGTGAGAAGTATGGCCGTACCGCACCGGGCGGCTGTCCGGTCACCGACGACGTCGCCGACCGCCTCATCCGGCTGCCGCTGTTCGCCGGCATGACGGCCGACGAACTGCACCGCGTCATCGACGCGGTGCGCGCGTACGAGGTGCTCTGATCTGAGCCCTGGCCGCCAACCGGCTAGCTGAGCTGGTAGACCGCGATGGGGCCCTGCTCGAAGCGGAGCGGGGCGAGCATCGACAGTCTCGCCGACTCCCGGCCGATCCGCCGGTCCACGACGATCCAGCGCACCCCGCGCCGGCCGAGGGCGGCCAGGTTCTCCGGAGTCGGTGCGTAGATCGCCGCGTCGTTGGCGGCGGACAGGTCCGCATCCCAGAACGGCGTGGCACCCACGGGTAACCCGGTCGCGGTGGAGTCGGCGTTGCCACGGGCCGTGTACCCCCAGCCCTCCAGGAGCACCCGCCGCTCGGCGTACGCCGACAGCCAGAACGACAGCCCACGGCACGTGCCGGGTGCGGCCACGAGGCACCGCGCGTTGGTGGCCAGCAGGTCGTCCGGGTCGCTGTGCGCGCGTACCCATCGGGCGGCCGCCGCCTGGTCCGGGCTGACCTGCTGGTGGTAGTAGTCGCGTGCGTTCGGGTTGAGGTACGCGTCCCAGGCCAGCCCGGGCACCCCGGCGGCCAGCGCGAGCAGCAGGGCGGTGAGTGCGGCGACCCCGCGCAGCCGCGGATGCCGGCGCCCGGCGACCAGCAGGGCCGCGCACGCCAGCACGCCGGCCACGGCGATCAGCAGCGCAGGGCGGTAGATCGGCAGGAATGCACGGTAGCTCCGGCCGCCGGCCGCACCACCGGTACGCCACATGATCAGGGCTACGCCCACCGCGACCGCGGCGCTGCCCACGGTGACCACGGCGACGGTACGCGGTGCGAGGCGGTACCGCTCGACCAGCGCGGCCAGGCCAAGGGCGGACAGCAACGCGCCGCACACCCAGCCGGACCGGATGAAGTAGTTCTGGCTCCACGCCGGGTGCCCGATCAGCAGCGTGGCCAGCGCCCCACCGGTGAAGCCGCCGAGCAGGAACCACTCGACCGGGCCCCACGCCCGGCGGCGCAGCCAGGCCAGCACCGGGATGCCGGCGAGCCGGGAGAGCATGAAGATGGCGTACGCACCAAGGGCGAACCCCTCGACCGCGATGTCCTTCCATAGTGGACGGTTACGTACCGGGACGAGGAACCAGTCGAACAGCTCCAGCGGCGAGATGCGCAGCCCGAGCGTCTCGAAGCGGTACAGCACCGCCACCCCGAACACCTGGGCGAGTAGCAGGATGCCCGCGATCAGCCAGGTCGTCCTCGTCGGCCGGCGGCGGACCAGCTCGACCAGCGCGACCAGCGCGATGCCGCACAGCAGCACGGGTACCGAGGTGGACTTCGCGCCGGTGGAGCCGGACGCGAACACCACCAGCAGCACCCAGGCCGCCGGACCGAGTGGCGCGTCCGGCAGGCCGCCGCGCAGCCGATCGACGATCACGACGACGAGCGGGATTAGGTACAGCAGGCCGTACACCATTGACTGGCTTGCCCAGATCATGTACGCGGTGATCCCGCCCAACGGAGTGATCGCATAACTGCCGGCGATCACCTCCCCGACCGCGAACGTCAGCGCCGCTGCGGTGAACCCCACCCAGGGCCGAGCGAAGATCCGCCAGCCGGCGACCGCGACCAGCAGGATCGCACCCGAGCACATGGCCGGCAAGCCCAGCCGGAACAGCACCACCGGCGCGTCCACCCCGCTGATCGTGCTCGCGGTACCCAGGTGGGTGAACGAGAACCAGTGGTACAGCAAGGATTCGCCGGCCAGCTGGGGGCTCTGCAGCGGGAAGTGGTGCTTGGCCTCGGCTACCAGCGACAGCAGGTAGAGCTGATCGATGAAGTACGCGCGGGTCCCGGTGGTCGGCACCGGCTGGTTCGGCGCGAGGAACGCGACCGCGACGTAGCCGAACAGCGCGAGCACCACCGCGGCCACCGCCCAGGACCAACCCAGCGTCGCGCGGTGCGGATAGTCCGTGGCACGCCAGTGCCGGCGTAGCCGCGGCACCGCGGCGAACGGCACGGCGACCAGCAGCGGCCAGAGCCAGAGCAGCCCGCGGGTACCGGTGGCCGAGGCGAGCGACGAGACGACCACCTCGAGCGGCAGCCCGGTGGCCGCGCCGAAGGCGAGGTCGTCGACCAGGCTGTGCGGGGTGCGGCGCAGCGACCGGTAGACCAGCGTGCCGGGCACCAGCACGGCCCAGCCCAGATACCCCAGGTAGCGCAGCACGTCGACCACCGGCGTGTCCAGTGCGACCAGCGTCGCGCCGGTCACGACGAGCACGGTGAGCACGGGCAGCCACCGCACCAGCCGATGCCCTCGCGGCGCGGGGTGGCCGCTCCCGGCCGCCGCGGGCTGCGTGCCCGCCGACGAGCTGACGTCGCGGGTAGTCGCCTCGGAACTCGTCATCCTTGCGGCCCGTGTTTCGTGAAGGGTTGCGTTCGGGCACGGAACGTACCACGGCGGCAGATCGCCCCGGTGACGCCCGTATGCTGTCCCGGTGCTGATCGCGGAAGGTACGCTCTGGCGTCGGCTCGTCGCCGACCGGCGGATCCGGTACATGGCTGCCGGTGCGATCTCGGCCGCGGTCTACTACGCGTTCTTCGCCGGCGGGTACGCACTCCTCGGCGACCACCTCTTCAGCCGGGCCGCAGTGTCCGCGGACGTGGTCGCCGTGCTCGCGAACCTGGCCACCGCGGTGGTCGTCTACCCGCTGTACCGCAGGCATGTGTTCGGCTGGGACGGCGCGTGGCTGCGCGGCTTCCCGCGGTTCTACGTGATCACGCTGTCGGGCCTTGTGTGGGCGCTGATCGGGTTGCCCGTGCTGATCGAGATCGTCGGGCTGCCCGCGCTGGTCGCCCTGGCTATCATCATCGCCGCACTACCCCTGCTGAACTACCAGTTCCTTCGGCTGTGGACCTTCCGGGCCGGCCCGCGGCGGCGTGGCCGGAGGTCGACGTGACGCGCACGCCGGGCCGGGCGACGAGCCGGCCGTGTGGCACAGTGTTGCTCTGCAGCCAGGTGCGCCCCGGGAGGTGTGATGGAGTGTGACATCGGCACCACTACCAGGGTCGAAGGGCGGCACTGGTGGTACCGGGAACGCCGGGCGATCCTCGCGCGCGAGCTGCGCCGGATCGGGCGGCCTGGCCGGGCGATCGAGATCGGGGCTGCCGGCGGCGGCAACTCGCTGGTCCTGCAGGCGCGCGGCTGGCAGGTGCTGGCCACCGAGTACCTTGCCGCGGGCGTACAGATCGCGCGCGACCGCGGGTTGGCCGCGATCCAGGCAGACGCACGGAACATGCCGGTCCGCACCGCCGGGTACGACCTGATGGTCTCCTTCGATGTGCTCGAACACATCGAGGAGGACTACCTCGCGGCCGCGGAGATGTTCCGCGTCCTGCGCCCGGGCGGTACCGCGCTGATCGCGGTGCCCTCCGACATGGCGCTCTGGTCCGCACACGACGTGGCCGGCGGCCACGTCCGGCGGTACTCCCGGCAGACGTTGACCGAACTGATCGAGAAGGCGGGCTTCCGGATCGACCGGCTGTGGAGCTGGAACGTGCTGCTCCGCCCAGTGGTCGCGGTGCGCCGCAAGTCCACTACCGGCAGCGACGTGAGCGACTCTCATCCGGCGGTCAACGCCGCGCTGCGCGCAGTCGTCACCCTCGAGCGCTACCTGCCGGTGCGCTCGCTGCCCGGGGTTTCCCTCATGCTCAGGGCCACCAAGCCCGGCTGATCCGGGGCCGATTGCTCGATGCCAACGGTCCGTTGCCTGATCACGTAGGTCGGCCGGCCCATGCCGTGTGAGTGGATGCGGCCGACATACTCGCCCAGCACGCCGATCGCAATCATCTGCGCGGATGAGAACACCGTAACCAGTGAGGCGATCGTGGTGAATCCAGCGATCGTCGTGTCTCCGGCGAAATACAGCCAGAGCACCCTTGCGGTGAGCAGCAGGCCACAGATGCCGACCAGGAAACCGAGGTAGGTGACCAGCCGCAGCGGCTTCGTCGAGTAGCCGAGGACGATGTCCAGCGCGTGCCGGACCAGCGACCGGAACGTGTACCCGGACCGGCCATCGGCCCGTTGGTCCATCCGGACCGGTACCACGGTCATCCGGGTGGTCGACCAGGACAAGGCGACGTCGACCGAGACGTTCGGACCGGTCAGCCGGTCGAACCCGTCGCGCAGGAACAGGCGGAACGCCCGGAATGCGCTCAGCCGTCGGGCGTCCCGGTCGCCGAGCGCACCGGACAGACCGGCCTTGAGCAGCCGTGAGCCGACGCTGCGCAGGAACCCGTGCTCCTCGTTGGTCGCCTGCCCGTACACCACGTCGACCTCGTCGGTGAGCGCGGCAAGCAGCTTCGGCACCTCCTCCGGCGGGTGCTGGAGGTCGTCGTCCATCGTGACGATCACGTCGTACCGGGCCGCGCGGACGCCGGCGATCAGGGCGTTGTGCTGCCCGTAGTTGCGTGCCAGCCGGATCGCCTGAACCGGCCCGCGGCGCCGGGCCAGCTCGTCGGCCACCTGCCAGGTCGCCAGGTCCGGGCTGCCGTCCACCACGAGGATCACCTCGTATGAGGTGGTCACCCCGGGCAGCACGGCGGACAGCCGCTCGACCAGCGCGGGCAGCGTCCGAGCCGACCGGTAGCAGGGAACCACGACCGAGACGAACACGCGGGGGGACTCCTTAGCGGCGGGGTACCGGCCGCCAGGCTAACACCGGGCTCCCGACTCGCGCGCTAAGGTACCGCACAGGCTGGCTGGCGGTAGGTCGTGGCGCCCGGAGGAGGCACGGTGCGGATCCTGTTCACTGGCGTGACCAGCTTCGCCGGACGCCTGCTGTGGCAGCGCTTGCGCAACGAGGGCCATGAGATAACCGCCGTGTCCCGGCAGGCGTTGCCCGGCGTACCTGGTTGTCGAGTCGACCTGGAATCGCGGAGGCTCGCCGAGGAGCTGCCTCAGGGTGCCTTCGACGTGCTCGTCAATTTCGCGTCGTACGTCCCCTTGGACGAGCGCGGCAGCCAATGGCCGGAGTGCTACACCCGCAATGTGGTGCCCACCGGACGCCTGCTGGGGTGGGCGGCTGGTCGGGTCGGGCGGATAGTGCACGCTTCCTCCTGCGCGGTGTACGGCGCGGACAAGCTCTACGTACCCACCGATGAGGATCACCCGCTGCGCCCCGACACCGCATACGCGTTGAGCAAGTACGGGCAGGAACAGCTCATGCATGCCTTTTCCCGAACCCAGCAGGTACCCGTTGTGCTGTTGCGCCTGGGATATGTCTACGGTCCCGGCGTGGCGCCGAGCCGGGCAATCGTACGGCTACTGGAGATGGTCCGCAGCGGCAAGGCCATCAACTTGACCAACTCCCGCACTGCCGGGCTCCAACTGGTCCACGTCGAGGACATCGCGCGGATCACGGCGGCTCTCCTGACCCAGGGCGAAGGTCCGTACAACCTCACCTACCCGCGCCACATCAGCTTGCACGAGTACGTAGCGACCTGCATGCGGGTCGCTGGGCAAACCGTCGACGTCACCAGCGTCGACGACCCGGATGCCCCGGTCACCAACTACTACAGCGCTCGGCGGCTCCTCGAACGGCACGGACTACAAGCCACCGTCAGGCTCGCCGACGGGATCTCTTCGATTATCGAAAGCCGTCCGAGCGTAGGGGCCTCTGCATGAGCCCGCAGACCTTGACCCTCATCGGGGGCGCCGGTTTCCTTGGCCGCTCTCTTGTCCGGCGCCTCGCCGAGACACCCGGATGGCAGGATGCCGAAATCCGGTGCGTGGATCGTGCCGAGTTCCCGCCCGACTCGGCGCGGCCGCCGCGCTTTCAGCAGTACGTCGGCGATGCTCGGCGCCGTGACGTGTTGACCGAGGCGCTCGCCGGCGCCGACGCGGTGTGGGTCCGCGCCGCAATGCTCGGCGGCCCAGCCAGCATCGACGCCGCACGGATTCCCGAGTACCTGGACTTGAATGTGAACCTGGTCGCGCAGGTACTCGACGCCTGCGCACAGACCGGCTGCAGTAAGGTCCTGTTCGACTCCTCCGAGCAGGTCTTTGGCGACCCTGCCGACCAGCAGGCCCAGACACCTGAGGCGGAGCCCGTTGCCGGCAACTACTATGGCGCGGGCAAGCTCATTGCCGAGAAGCTGCTGCGACTGTGGAGCGCGGGCGACGGCGGCCGTTCGGTCCAGATAATGCGGTACTCCCGGGTGCGCGCCGGCGATACCCGCGACGTCATTCGTGTCATGCTTGCCGACGCCGTCGCCGGCAAGCCGTTGCGGGTGCTCGGAAACAGCACACGGCGCGTCGCGTTCGTCCATCTGGAGGATGTGCTCGCGGCCAACCTCGCCGCTCTCGACCGCCGGCCCAACCATGCCGTTTACCACGTCGGCGCCGACCGGCCGTTGAGCCTCCTCGAACTGGCCATCCGTATCCGCGACGTTGCCTATGCCGCTACTGGCGCCTGGTCGAGGATCGACATTGGCCCGGGAGCGCCGCCGTTCGAGCCACACGTGGTCGGGATGCGGTGGGAGTCCTCCCGCCGCCAACTTGGGCTACCCGTTCCTCGAAGTCTCGATGACATGCTTTACGAGACACTCGCCCAACTGGAGCGGCCCGCGTCCGCGAACGTGTGAGATCAGCTGCTCAGGCGGCGCGAACAGATCCGGTCGGCAACGCCCAGCGACTCGATGATCGCCAGGTGCTCGGGCCGGCTGGTCGCTACCAGGTTCGCGCAATGGAAATTGCCCGCCGACCCGAACCGCATCAGGTCCGCCTTCGTACAACGGGCGACCCTCCGGCAGTACTCGTCGATGGCGAAAACGTGCGGGTAATGGTCGAAGACCATGTCGAGTACTTTGGTCGGGTCGAAGTCGCACTCGAGCAGCCAGCGCGGCAGGTACTCGATGAACAGCGTCGGCTCGGCGAGCTTAATGGTGGACAGCGCGCCCTGCAGCACGTAGCCGTCGTAGCCTTCGGTGTCTGTCTTGATGATGTCCGGCAGGCGGTCGGGGCGTACCGCGAGGTACGAGTCGAGGGTGACCACCGGCACAGACACCGACTCCGTGGAGCGCATGTTGGACGCCCGGGTCGCGGAGGCCGACGCGAGAGCGATGTTGTCCGGCACCAGGTGGATCACCAACTCGCCGGACGCCTGTCCGGCAGCGGCTGCCTCGATGTCGACCCGGTTGAGCAACCCGTTGCGGTCGAGGTTGCGCCGCAGGAAATCGAGGTTCGTCGGGACAGGCTCGAATGCGATCACGCGGCCGCCGGCCGGGAGCTGCGCCGCGCCGAGGCAGGCGTACAGACCGATGTTCGCGCCGACGTCGACGATCACGTTGCTGGCGGCCGCCAACCGGGTGAACAGGGCTGCCTCTTGTTCCTCGTAGTAGCCGCCGTACAGGCCGGGCATCATGAACTTGTCGTGTGCCGGCCCCGTCAGGTGCAGGCCGTGGGCGGTGACCTCGATCTCGGTCGCTCCGTGGGGGATGCTGGCGCGGTAGGCAAGCTCGTAGACGCGGGCGCCAAGCCTTAGGCTACCGACGGGGACGACGCGGAGGACTCCGCGCGCGATCTTCACAAACGCTCGAAACAGCATGCCTCGGGTTCCTCTACGGCGTTGCTTCACGTGCCGCCCCTGCCGCAGTGGTGCGTCCGGCACGGACATTCGACGATCCTACGGTTTGCGGACCTCGATGACGAAACCGCTGGCAATCACCTCGGCCGCCGGGTGCCGGGCCAGCAGCAGGTCGAGCAGTTTCAGCGGGGACAGCACCCAGGTCAGTGGCACGAGGATCCGGTAAAGCCGGGCGCTGCCGAAGGACAGCAGCATCGCCAGCCATTCCTGCAGCACCCAGAGCATGCCCGAGGTCGGGCCGGCGCCCACCTTCACGCTGAGCACCTCGTACCCGTGGAACTGCTCCGCCAGGCCGACCCGGGTGTACCGCTGGTAGTCCGACGGCGACGCGTGGAACGGGACGATGAACGGTACGTAGCAGAGCAGTCGCCCGCCTGGCCGCAGCACGCGCCGGTACTCGGTCAGGTGGGCCTGCAGGTCGGTGACGTGCTCAAGCACCGCGATACTGATCGCCCCGGACAGCGTGTCGTCGGCAATCGGTAGGCTGCTCAGGTCGGTGACGATGTCCACCTCGTCGTAGGAGGCGCCGTCCACGCAGAGGATCCGCGGGTCCCGGCGGTGCGTGCCCGAGCCGAGATCCGCGACCAGCTCGCGGTCCAGGTCGAAGCTGCGCAGGAACGGCTTGATGAACCGGGTGGTCAGCACCGGCGAGAGCACGTTGATGGCCGTCGGGTACAGCCGCCCGAAGCGTCGCTTGGCGACCTCCTTGAGCCGGTTCAGCGGGTCCGTGCGCAGCTCCTCGTCGGCGAACCCGGCAAACCGCAGCTGGTTGCCGAACCGCGCGCCGGCGATACCGCAGGACCGGCAGGTCAGCTCGGCGTCGAGCGGGCCGCGACAGGCTGGGCAGACCACCGCTGCAGCCAACCGGTCGAGGCGTCCGGAGCCGACCGAGCCCGGCCTGGATCGGCTACCCGTGGCAGTACCATCCAACTGTCCTCACCCGACCTCGTAGCGTTGTCCGATCTCGTGGCATCCTAGGTCCGTGGCACTGCGCGAGGCCAACGATGCCGACGTCGAGTCGATCCGCCGCTGGCGCAACCATGACCGGGTACGTCAAGCGAGCATCTACACGGCGTACATCACGCCGGAGGGGCACCGCGCCTGGTGGGTCGCCGTCCAGGCCGACCCCGCTCGCCAGGTGTTGATCTACGAGCGGGCCGGCATCCCGTCCGGTGTGGTGCTGTTCAACGACCACGACTTGGTCGCCGGCACCGCCGAGTGGGGCTTCTTCCTCGACGTCGACGGCCTGCAGCAGCGCGGCGAGCTCCTCCCGGCGTGGCTGGAGCTGGAGAAGGAGGCCGTGGCGTACGGCTTCGACGAGCTGAAGCTCACCGCGATGGGTGGCCGCACCCTCGCCTGGAATACGCAGGTGCTGGCGCTGCACCGGCGGTTCGGCTTCACCGAGGTGGCCGAGCGGCGCTGCACCACGCGGATCGACGGCGAGGACCAGGTCGTGGTGTGGACCGAGCGGCGGCGCTGACGCCTCAGGGTCCGCCGCCAGGGACATCAGCAGAGCCAGGTATAGCTGACCCAACCTTCTGTTTCCCGCGAGATGGACTCGCTATTGTGCAGATAGATGTAAAGGTAGTTCTGCTGTGAGGTGATCACGGAGATATTGTAGATGCCCGACGACTGATTATAGTGATTGCCCATCACCGACCCGTACAACGGGAATACTAGTAACTGATCTGACAAAGAATCGGCGGCGATAATGTGACGTGGCACCGCCATGTATGTTCCACACGTCGCCGCGTGCGCCGGCTGCGGTGGGCTCGTGACGGTCATCATGGCGACGGAGACCGCCCCTACCGTCGCATGGGCCATGACACGCTGAAGTTGGCGTGGCATGAGTACCTCACTTCTATTGCTAAAACAGGAATACGGTCAGCTCCGAACAGGACACCGTGTCGCCCATGAGGCTGAACGAGATTTCCAAGTAGCGGGCTCCGTCTGGACCCAGGACAATACGGGCTTCGTCGCTCTTGCCAGCGGCGGGTGCCAGTCGACCCCGGTAGTCACCGGGTACCTTGAATCCCAGGCCCGATGGCGACATCGGGTAACGGAAGTCCTCGGCAAGTGGACCAAAGCTGAAGGTGTACGATCCAGGGCCGGCGATGTCGACGGGCTGAGAGGCATAGACGTAGTCACCCGCATTGGCCGACGGCTTCCCATTGCCCTGCTGCGCCGTGGCAGACACGTTGGCTTTGTCCCGACGAATCTGCTCGACCTGATGTGCCACGTCGACGTTCGTGCACGCCCGTTCCGGCGGACCGTCGACCATGCCTGTGTTCGGCTGTTCGGTGGCGCCGCAGCCCGACAATGCGATGGTGGTCGACAACGTGACAGCGGCGAGGCTTATCCGTCCTTTCACGGCTACCTCTTCAGAGGACGAGGAGATAACACCAACTCATAGCCGTCAATATAACGAGGCCCGCGGGGGGCACGGGAGCATGAGCGGTCGTCAATAGGTATCTGGCGGATGCCAAGGTAGGTTCCGGCGACCGCGCCTCAGCGCGGCTGACGCCGCCTCAGCTCGGCGTAGTACGCCAGGCAAGCCTCGTACGAGGGCAACAGCCCCTGCGCCTGTGCCTGGGCCAGCGTCGGCGCGGCCTCATCCCGCGCGGAGAGCACCGGCGTCCCGGTCGGCCAGTCGATGCCCAGCTCCGGATCGAGCGGATGGACGCTGTGCTCGTGACCCGGCCGGTAGGTCTGCGCGCACAGGTAGGTGAGCGTGGCATTGTCGGTCAGCGCGCAGAAGCCGTGCCCGAGCCCCTCGGCGATGTACATCGCCCGGCGCTCGACCTCGTCCAGCCGGATTGCTTCGCACCGGCCGAAGGTCGGCGAGCCGACCCGGATGTCCACGATGACGTCGACGACGGCGCCCTGGGTACAGGTCACGTACTTCGCCTGCCCCGGCGGAACGTCGGCGAAGTGGATCCCCCGTACGACGCCGCGCGCCGACACCGAGATGTTGGCTTGAGCAAGGCGCATCGGGTACCCGATGGCGTCGGCGAGCTCGTCGAACCGGTACCACTCCAGGAACAGACCGCGCGGATCCTCGCGCAGGATCGGCGTGACCTCCCAGGCGCCGTCGATGCCCCGTGGCTGGATCTTCACAGGTGGGCTACCACGACGAACTCGTTGTACGGAAACACCTTTCCGGCCGCGCGCGGGAACGGGAACGAGTACTGCCGGTCCACGGTGAGCCCGAGATCGGCGCACAGCTCGGTCAGCTCGCCGAAGCCGGCGAAGAAGACGTGGCTCGCGTCGGTCGCGTACCCGCGCTGCTGCGGCGTGATGAAGACCGCGCGGCCGCCCGGGCGCAGGTACGGCAGGTAGGAGCCCAGGATCTTCCGGGCGTCGGCCGGGTCCAGGTGCTCGACGAGGTGTGCGGCGAGCATCGAGTCGAACGAGCCCGGCCGCGCGTCCGGGCTGGCCCCGAACTCGTCCACCGTGTACGCGGTGAGCCCGCGGGCCCGGCAGACCCGCACCGACGCCGCATTGTGGTCCACGCCCACGCCGTTGCCGTCGAGATGGGCCAGGTTGCGCCCGATCCCGCAGCCGACGTCGAGCGTGCGGCCAAGACCGAGGCGACGGACATTCCAGCGGTACGGCGCCTGCGCGCCCAGCCAGCGCTTCCACGATGCGCTCTCGAGCCGCTGCAGGCGGGCGGTGTACTCGGCGCCGGCGGTGTCTGCGGTGTCAGCCACGCCAGCCACCCGCCTCGCCGTCGAGCAGGTTGCGCAGGTACGTGCCGTAGCCGCTCTTCAGCAGCGGCTCGGCCAGCGCGCACAGCTGGTCGTCGTCGATGAAACCGGCCCGCCAGGCGGCTTCCTCGATACAGCCGATCTTGAGACCCTGCCGCTCCTCGATGACCCGGACGAACTCGGACGCCTGGACCAGCGAGCTGAACGTACCGGTGTCGAGCCAGGCGGTACCCCGGTCGAGCACGGTCACGGACAGCTCGCCCGCACGCAGGTACACCTCGTTCACCGCGGTGATCTCGAGTTCGCCGCGGGCGCTCGGGGCGAGCCCACGGGCGATCTCCACCACCCGGTTGTCGTAGAAGTACAGGCCGGGCACCGCGTACCGGGACTTGGGCTTCTCCGGCTTCTCCTCGATGGAGACGACCTGGCCGTCCGGCTGGAACTCGACCACGCCGTACGCCTCGGGGTTCGCGACCGGATACGCGAAGACCCGCCCGCCGCGCAGGTTCCCCTGGCCGGCGAGCTGGCGACCCAGCCCGCCACCGTGGAAGATGTTGTCCCCGAGGATCAACGCGACGGCCTCGGCCTCGATGAACTCCGCGCCGATGACGAACGCCTGCGCGATGCCGTCCGGGCGCGCCTGGACGCGGTACTCCAACCGCAGGCCGTACTGGCTGCCGTCGCCGAGCAGCCGCTGGAAGTGCGGCTGGTCCTCGGGCGTCGTGATCACGAGGATGTCCGCGATGCCCGCCATGATCAGCGTGGACAGCGGATAGTACACCATCGGCTTGTCGAAGACCGGCATGAGCTGCTTCGACATCGCCTTGGTGATCGGCCAGAGCCGCGAGCCGGTCCCGCCGGCAAGGAGGATGCCACGCACCCGGCGAGCCTAACCGCCGACGCCGGTCCGCTGGGCCCCCGGGGGTCACCGCTACGCCGGACGGCGACTAGACTGCCTGCCCTGTGAGGCTTCTCGTCACCGGCGGCGCCGGGTTCATCGGCTCGCACTACGTCCGTACTGTGCTGTCCAGCGGCTACCCGGACGTGGATCCGGGCGCGGTGACGGTCCTGGACAAGCTGACCTACTCGGGCAACCGCGCCAACCTCGACCCGGTCGCGGCCGATCCCCGGCTGCGGTTCGTCGAGGGGGACATCGGCGACCCGGCGCTCGTCGACGAGCTGGTGGCGGGGCACGACGTCGTCGTGCACTTCGCCGCCGAGTCGCACGTCGACCGGTCCATCCTCGGCGCGACACCGTTCGTCACCACGAACGTCCTGGGTACCCAGATCCTGCTCGACGCGGCGCTGCGGCACCGGCTGTCGCGCTTCGTGCACGTCTCGACGGACGAGGTGTACGGGTCGATCCCGCACGGCTCGTGGACCGAAACCTGGCCGCTCGCGCCGAACTCGCCGTACTCGGCGTCGAAGGCGGGCTCCGACCTGCTGGCCCTGGCGTACCACCGCACCTACGGGCTCGACGTGGTCGTCACGCGCTGCTCGAACAACTACGGCCCGTACCAGTTCCCGGAGAAGGTCATCCCGCTGTTCGTCACCAACCTGCTGGACGGGCACAAGGTGCCGCTGTACGGCGACGGCGGGAACGTCCGCGACTGGCTGCACGTCGCCGACCACTGCGCCGGGATCGACCTCGTGCTGCGCGGCGGCCGGCCCGGCGAGGTGTACCACATCGGCGGTGGGACCGAGCTGACCAACAAGGAGCTGACCACCCGGCTGGTCGAGGCGTGCGGGGCCAACTGGGACCTGGTCGCCTACGTCGAGGACCGCAAGGGTCACGACCGGCGGTACTCGTTGGACATTTCCAAGATCGGCGAGGAGCTCGGCTACGCTCCGGCGGTGAGCTTCGACGCCGGCCTGGCCAGCACGATCGACTGGTACCGCGCCAACCGCGCCTGGTGGGAGCCGCTCAAGGCACGTGCGGCGCTGGCGACATGAGCCGTTGGCTCGTCACCGGCGCCGGCGGCATGCTCGGCCGCGATCTCGTCGCGGTGTTGAGCAGTCGCCCGGAGATCGCGGTCACCGCGCTGGGCCGCGCCGAGCTCGACATCACCGATCCGGCCGCGGTGCTCGCGGCGGTGAACGGGTACCAGCTCGTGCTCAACGCGGCCGCGTGGACCGACGTCGATGCCGCCGAGCGGCACGAACCGGCCGCCACCGCGGTCAACGGGGCTGGCGTGGCGACCCTCGCGGCCGCGTGCGCGCTCACCGGCGCCGTGCTCGTGCACGTGTCCACCGACTACGTGTTCGCCGGCGACGCGACCACGCCGTACCCGGAGGACGCGCCGGTCGCGCCGCTCAATGCGTACGGCCGGGGAAAGCTCGCCGGTGAGCTGGCCGTCCTGCGGCAGCTGCCGGCGACCGGGTACGTGGTACGCACTGCCTGGCTGTACGGCGCCCACGGCCGCAACTTCGTGCGCACGATGCTGCGGCTCGGGCGGGAACGGCCGACCGTCTACGTGGTCAGCGACCAGCGCGGCCAGCCCACCTGGTCGTACGCCCTGGCCACCGGCCTGGTCGAGCTGGGCGCGGCGGCACTGAGCGGGGGCGTCGCGCCGGGCGTCTACCACCTGACGTCGACCGGCGAGAGCACCTGGTTCGACCTCGCGCGGGAGATCTTCGCCCTGGCCGGCCTGGACCCGGCGCGGGTACGGCCCACATCGAGCGCCGAGTTCGCGGCCCGCCCCGGTGCCCGGCCGGCGCGCCGCCCCGCGTACAGCGTGCTGGGTCATGCGCGGTGGTCCGCGGCCGGGCTGACCCCGTTGCCGCACTGGCGGCTGATGCTCGCCGAGGCGCTGCGGGCGCCAGGCTTCGCGATCCCGCAGGAGGTCGGGTGAGGCTCACCGTACTGACCGCGCTGGCGGGTCTGGTCGTTCTCGGCGCGATCCTCGAACTGCTCCGCCGGCGGCGGCTGCGTGAGAAGTACGCCATCCTCTGGCTTGCGGTCGGGCTCGTGGTGGTCCCGCTGGGGTTCTTCCCGCGGCTGCTGGACGGGCTGGCCGATGCGCTGGGCATCGCCAACGGCGTGAGCCTGGTGCTGTTCCTGGCATTCGTCTTCCTCCTGCTGGTCTGCGTCCACCTGAGTTGGGAGACCAGCCAGCTCGAGGAGGAGACCCGTACCCTCGCCGAAGAGGTGGCGTTGCTGCGGGCCGAGTTCGAGGCGGAACGGGTTCATGATCAACAATAAGCGGGTGCTCGCCGTCCTGCCGGCCTTCAACGAGGCCGCAACGGTCGGCGAGGTCGTTGCCGAACTGCGCGGCGAACTGTCCGGTGTGGACATTCTCGTCGTCGACGACGGTTCCACCGACGCCACCGGGGAGGTGGCCCGGGCGGCCGGTGCCACCGTGGCCCGCCTCCCGTACAACCTCGGGGTCGGCGGCGCCCGGCGGCTCGGGTACCGCTACGCGGCCACGCACGGGTACGACGTCGTGGTCCAGATGGACGCGGACGGCCAGCACGACCCGCGGTACGTACCGAAGCTCGTCGACGCGCTGGACGAGGCCGACCTGGTGATCGGCGCCCGGTTCGCCGGGGAGGGCGACTACCAGGTACGCGGCCCGCGCCGCTGGGCGATGGCGATGCTGTCCGTCGTGCTGTCCCGGGTGGCCCGTACCCGGCTCACCGATACGACGTCCGGCCTGCGGGCGACCGGCCCGCGCGCCACCGAGCTGTTCGCCGCCTGGTACCCGGTCGAGTACCTCGGGGACACGGTCGAGACCGTCGTGTACGCGGCCCGCAGGGGCATCGCGATCCGCCAGGTACCCGTGGCGATGCGTCCGCGCGCGGCGGGCCTGCCGAGCCACTCGGCGGTCAAGGCCGCGGTGTACCTGTTCCGCGCCATGTTGATCCTCTTCCTCGCTCTCGTGCGCCGGTGAACCCGGCAGCCCCCCGGGTCACGGCGGTCGTGCTCGCGTACGGCGCGGAGCCGTGGCTGGCCGAAGCGGTCGACTCGATCCTCTCCTCCACCGGCGTGGCCGTGGACGTCGTGCTGGTGGACAACGGTGCTGATCCGGGGTCCATCGACGCGGCCGGCGACCGGCCGGGCCTGCGGCTGCTCCGGCCCGGCGAGAACCTCGGGTACACCGGCGGCTGCGCGCTCGGTGCCGCCGAGGCGACCGGCGAGTACCTGGCGTTCGTCAACTCCGACGCGATCGTGGCCCCGGACGCGCTCGCCAAGATCGTGGCGGTCGCCGGCGAGCCGGGCGTCGGGGCCGCCATGGGCTCCATCCGGCTGGCGGACCAGCCCGACCTCATCAACACCGCCGGCAACCCACTGCACTTCGCCGGTTTGTCCTGGGCGGGCGGTAACGGGCAGCCGGCCGGCGAGTACGCGCACCGGCGCTCGGTACCGTCCCTCAGCGGCTGCTGCTTCGCGATCCGCCGCCGGCTGTGGACCGAGCTGGGCGGGTTCGCGCAGGAGTACTTCGCCTACCACGAGGACGCCGAGCTGAGCCTGCGGCTGTGGCAGCGCGGGCTCGCCGCGGAGTACGTACCGGACGCCGTCGTCCTGCACCACTACGAGTTCTCGCGCAACGACCGCAAGCTGTACCTCGTCGAGCGCAACCGCCTCATCACGCTGCTCACCACGTACCAGGCCCGGTCCCTGGCCGTCCTGGCGCCGTTGCTGCTGCTGACCGAGGCCGCGATGGTCGCGGCGTCGGTCGCGGGCGGCTGGTTCCGGCCGAAGGCCCGCGGCTGGGCGTGGCTGTGGCGCAACCGCCGGTGGGTCCGCGCGCGGCGCCGCCAGCTGCAGGCCGAGCGGCTGGTACCCGACGGGATGATCGCCGCGCTGATGACCGCCCGGTTCACCGCGTCCAATGTGGAGTCACCGCCCGGCATGGGCGTGTACAACGCGGTGGCCTCCGCCTACTGGCGTCTCGCGAAGCCCCTGCTCGCCAACGACTGAAGTGGCCGGAAGAAGCCGTCCCGGGCGAGCAGGTGGATCGCCAGCACGCCGGCCAGCCACAGCAACGGGGTCGCCGGGACCGCGTACCGCGCGTCGTACATCGCCCCGACGACCGCGGCGGCAAGCAGCGCCAGCCCGCAGCCGGCAAGCAGGACCACGCCGTACCCCGCCGCGGTCTCGGCGCCGTCGCGTGCCTGCCGGGCTCGCCGGGTCCGAAGCCGTTGGAGGCACGCCAGGCCCACGAAGAGCACCGCGACCAACAGCGCCCACGGCGGCGTCCGCAGGTAGGAGTACGCCTTGAGGACCCGGGTGAACGGCGACGGCGTCGGGTACGAGGTGCTGTCAGTCGGCAGCCGCGAGTCGTACCCGTCGCGGCTGGCCAGGTGCGGGTAGCACCACAGGATCTCGGGCTTGCCCGGGGTGGGCACCCAGAGCCGGTTCAGGCACTCGTTGCGGCCGTTCGGGGTGCCGTAGCTGAAGAAGTACAGGAACTCCTCGCCGATCTGGGCCGCCAGGTCACCGGGTTGCGCCCGGAACACCTTGTTCGTGAAGCTCTCGAACACCGGGTCGTCGGGCTCGAACTGCTGGGCCGGACTCTGCGGGAACAGCCCGTACTCGTCCGCGGCCAGCCGCTGCGACCGTGGCTCGGTCGGGCACAGCCGGCGCTCCCGCTCGGTCAGGTCGGGTATCGCGTCGCAGTCGACGATCTGGGCCGCGCGGCCGTAGTAGCGCCGGCCGTTGTTCTCGCCCAGGGCGTACACCCCATGTTGCGCGTGGTACACGATGGCGTAGGCCGCGACCGGCGCCGCGAACGCGACGGCAAACGCCACGACGGGGCGCCACCCGGCCCACCGTACGACGAGGAAGGCGAGCACGAGGAGGACGACGGCGAGCCCGACGGTCCGCGTCAACAGCGCGGCGGCAAGCAGCACGGCGACGGCCGCGGCGCGCAGCGGGCCGGGCTTCGGCCGCCACAGCAGCGTCACCAGCGCCGCCACGAGCAGCGTAGTGAACAGCGTGTCCGACATGAGGTACTGCTCGAACGCCACCTGCCAGGGGTCGAGCACCAACCCGGCAGCGGCGACGACGGCAAGCCACTCCCGGATGCCACGGTGCCGGGCGAATGCGTACACCGCGACGGCGGTACCCAGGCCCAGCAGGTGCTGGACCACGCTGGCCGCACCGAGGCTGCCGAACGGATAGAGGATGGCGAGCAAAGCCGAGTAGCCGAACGGGACGCTCGGATCAAGGGTGCCGCTCAGCGCGCCGTCGACGTACAGCTGGCTGTCGGCCAGTACGAAGAACGCGGGCCAGTAGACGATCGTGTACACCACCCGGAGCACCAGTCCGGCCGCGAGCAGCAGCGTCATCCACCGGTGCTCGCGGATCAGGTTCGCGACCGCGAGCCGCAGGCGCGCCGGTACGTTCCGGCGCGGCGTACGCTCTCCCGCGCCGTCCGCCTCGGACCCCCGTGCCTCAACCAACATCCGCGCTCCTGGTTCAGTCGCCCGCCGGCCGGTCGGCGTCGCCGGGCGGGTCGGCGGCGGTCGGCGGGTCGGCGGCGGTCGGCGCGGATGCGGCATCCGGAGCGTCGGCAGTCCCGGAGTCGGTGGGCTGTGGCGTCGAGTCTCCCGCACCGGCTGGTGCGGCGTCAGGCGCCGCGGCCCGGTCGGGCGCGCTCGGCGCTGCGGGCGCCGCCTGGGCGAGCAGCTGCTCCAACGCGGCCCCGGTCAGCCGGCGGAAGGTCCGGCCCGGGCGCTTGCGGTCGAGAACCGCGACCTCGAGATTGCGGGCACCGATCGTCCGGGGTTGCCCACCTTCGCCGCCGACGCTGCTCAGGGCGCTCACCGCGAGGCCGAGTGCCTCGGCGCGCGACCTGTCGGCCCGGTGCGCGGTGCGCAGGCCGCTCGCCATCGCCTCCGCCTGGCCGCCCATCGCCAGAAACCCCGGCTCGTCCTGCACGGAGCCGTCGTAGGTCAACCGGTACAGCTCGTCCCGCTCGGGGGTCCGGCCCACCTCGGCGACGCAGATCTCCACCTCGAACGGCTTGCCCTGCTCGCCGAAGATGGCACCGAGGGTCTGCGCGTACGCGTTGGCCAGCGCCCGCCCGGTCACGTCGCGGCGGTCGTACGAGTAGCCGCGCAGGTCCGCCATCCGCACGCCGGCGGCCCGCAGGTTCTCGAACTCGTTGTACCGCCCGACCGCGGCGAACCCGATCCGGTCGTAGATCTCGCTGACCTTGTGCAGCGTGCTCGACACCGTCTCGGCGACGAACAGCACGCCGCCCTCGTACGTGAGCACGACGACGCCGCGCCCCCGCGCGATGTTCTTGCGCGCGAACTCCGAGCGGTCGCGCATGATCTGCTCGGGTGAGGCATAGAACTGCATAGCCACGCGAGCGGTCTCCTTTGGCCGGTCTACCGGACTAGTAGTCCAGAGTGGACAATTGGCAGGGTCTGTCAGCCACCGGGGTTCGCCATCCGCGCGGCCACGACCGCCTCGGACACGGTGCCCGCCTCCTCGTCGGTCAGCCGCCGGGTGCCCTCCGCGGTGCCGGTCATCACGACCGGGTAGATGCGGCGGGTCAGGTCCGGACCACCGGTCGCCGTGTCGTCGTCGGCGGCATCGTAGAGCGACTCGACGGCCAGCCGGACGACCTCGTCGACCGGGAGACCCGGGCGCCACCGCTTCTTGAGCGCGGACTTCGCGAACAACGAGCCGGAGCCGATCGCGTCGTACCCGGTCTCCTCGTACATCCCGCCGGCGACGTCGAAGCTGAAGATCCGCCCGGCGGTGGCCGGGTCGGTGGCGTCCAGGTCGAAGCCCGCGAACAGCGGGACGACGGCCAGCCCCTGCAGCGCGGCGCCGAGGTTGTTGCGGATCATCGTGGCCAGCCGGTTGGCCTTGCCGTCGATCGAGAGCATGTCGCCCTCGATCTTCTCGTAGTGCTGCAGCTCGACCTGGAACAGCTTGATCATCTCGATGCCGACGCCGGCCGTACCGGCGATGCCGACCAGCGAGTACTCGTCGGCCCGGTGCACCTTCTCAATGTCCCGGTTGGCGATCAGGTTGCCCATCGTGGCGCGCCGGTCGCCGGCCATCACCACGCCGCCCGCGCAGGTGATCGCCACGATCGTGGTGCCGTGCGGTGCGAGGTCGGCCACCAGCCCGGGCGGCAGCGGGCGACGGCCGGGCAGCAGATCGGGTGCGGCGACGCTCAGGAACTCGGTGAACGACGACCCGCCCGGTGTGGTGAACGCGGCTGGGAGTCGCCCGGATGGCTCGAACTGCCCCGCCCACTTCGCTGACGCCACGTGCTTCCTTTCGTAGTCGGTTGAAGCAGAGTATTACCCGCGCACGCCGCCGCAGCGGTTGCGGTGCGCGAGTCGCCGTCCGGCCGGGCTAACCGGACAATGCCTCACTGACCACCCTTTTGAACGTATCCCCGGACGAACTCTTCGGCGTTCTCCTCCAGCACGGAGTCGATCTCGTCAAGCAGGTCGTCGACGTCCTCGCCGATCTTCTCGACCCGGTCCGCGACCTCGGGATCGACCTCCGGCGCCGGCGCCTCGTCGATCTCCTGGTCCCGTCGAGACCGGCCGGACTGCGACTGGCCGCCGGTGTCACGCGATGCCATGCCCTCGCCCTCCTGTAGTGCGGTACCTGCTGCGAAGGTACCCCTTCTCACCGACAGGTGATTGGTGGTAACCGTCAGCCCACCGGGTCAGCGGACCGCGTCGGCGGCCGCCGCCAGCTCGCTGAGCTCGGCGGGAGCTGCTCCGACGGCTACGGAGGTGTCGGTCGGATACGACCGCTGGCTGTCGGCCGGCCGCAGCCGCTGGCGATACGCGCGCACGGGCGCCAGGCTCGGCGTCCACCCCTTGAGGCGCAGCGCCCATTTTTCGACCAGATGCCACGACAGGGCAGCGAGGCCCACGGTAACCAGCGTACAGAGCGCAAGGTACCCGGGCAGTCCGAGGCGGACCGCTCCGAACCTCGCCAGCACCTGCTGGACCACGAAGGCGTAGAGGTACACCCCGTACGAGTAGTCGTTGGTCCGCCCCACGCGGTGCAGCCGTGCGGGCAGCCGCACGGCGAGCCAGAGGATGGCATACTCGTAGGCCACCAGCGCCGGCGAGAAGGCCTGCCCGTTCGTCGCGGCCACCAGGAAGACCACGACCGCGACCACGCCGAGCCCGTCGCTGATCGGGAGCCGGTCGCGGTACAGCTCCGCCACGGCGCCGAGCAGGAACATGAATCCACAGTGGAGCAGCCAGTAGTGGCTGAACCAGCCGAGCAGCGGGACCGGACCGAAGCCGCCCGCCAGCGGCCGGTGAACGACCAGCTGGGCGCAGAGCGCCGCGAAGACCACGGCCGTACCGCCCAGCACGACCCAGCGCGCCCGGCGTAGCACCGCGAGCAGCACCAGGGCGGCTATCGCGAAGTAGCAGAGGACCTCGTAGGACAGGCTCCACAGGGAGCCGTTGAAGACGCCCGCGTTCATCATCCGGCCGTACGGTGTGTCGTCGCGCAACAGGTCGCCGATGCCGAACTGGCGCATCCCGGTCCACCAGTTCGCCTGGAGGTACGACAGGACCCCGGTGCGGGAGCGGAACAGGCCGTCCAGCGTGCCGTAGCGCAGATACCACAGGACCGGCGCGACTAGGAGAGCGGTGAACAGCAGGCACGCCCACAGCCCGGGCAGGATCCGGATCGCGCGGTGCCACAGGTACCGCGGGAGCGAACTGCGCAGCGCGCTGCGGGTGACGAGGAACCCGGAGATGCCGAAGAACCCGGCGACCGACACGGCCGGCACATCCAGCGGGACGGGCATGAGCCGCGTGAAACCGAGGACCCAGGCGTGCCCGATGAGCACGCCGAAGGCCAAGCAGAGCCGCAACAGGCCGAAGCTGTTGCTCCGACCGGTGAACGCCCGACCGAGCGGTACGGGGCGGACCCGGATCCGGCGCCACACAGGGGTGAAGCTATGCAAGCTGACCGCCGAGGGGTGCTTGGGGGCCGGGGGACACGTCAGCATGGCACAACGGCTGCCGGCTTCGCGAGTGCGCCGGCTGGCCGGTCAGCCGGCGGTGATCGCCTCCAGCAGGTCCTTCGCGCTCGGGCAGCGGTCGAACAGCGCGCCCACGTGGACCCGGGTACCGCGCTCGGGCTCCATCATCGGCACCCGCACGAGCGACTCGCGGCCCACGTCGAAGATGACCGAGTCCCAGCTCGCGGCCACCACCTCGGAACCGTACTGGGCGAGGCAGCGGCCCCGGAAGTACGCCCGGGTGTCCTCCGGCGGCTCGGTCATGGCCGCCCGGGCGGCGGTGTCGGAGAACAGGGTCTGCATTGAGCCGCGGGCGACCAGCCGGTGGTAGAGGCCCTTCTCCGGGCGTACGTCCGCGTACTGCAGGTCGACGAGGGCGAGCTTCGGCGAGGCCCAGTCGAGCCGCTCCCGCTCGCGGTACCCCTCGAGGAGCCGTAGCTTCGCGACCCAGTCGAGGTCGCCGGCGCACAGCAGGGGATCGCGGCCGAGCCGGTCGAGCACGCCCTCCCAGCGGTCGAGCACGTCCGCGGTATCCCCGTCCGGCCCGCCCCGGGAGTCCACAAAGGACCGTGCCCGCTCGTAGTACGCCCATTGCAGGTCCAGGGCGGTGAGCCGGCGGCCGTCGCGCAGCCGTACGAGGTGGGTGAGGGTGGGGTCGTGGCTCACGTTCTTGAGCTCGGCGACCGGATCGGCGATGCCGAACTCGGCGGTGAGCGCCTTCTCCTCGATCATGGTCAGGACGAGCGCGGTGGTGCCCACCTTGAGGTACGTGGAGATCTCGGAGAGGTTCGCGTCCCCGATGATGACGTGGAGGCGGCGGTACTTGTCGGCGTCGGCGTGCGGCTCGTCCCGGGTGTTGATGATCGGGCGCTTGAGCGTGGTCTCGAGGCCGACCTCGACCTCGAAGAAGTCGGCCCGGGCGGAGAGCTGGAAGCCGGGCTGCGAACCGTCCTGCCCGATGCCGACCCGGCCGGCGCCGCAGACGATCGGCCGGGTGACGAAGAACGGGGTGAGGTACGTGACGATGTCGGCGAACGCGGTCTGCCGGCGCATCAGGTAGTTCTCGTGGGCGCCGTAGCTGGCACCCTTGTTGTCGGTGT
>JAEHDK010000553.1 GCA_016880465.1 Micromonosporaceae bacterium | reverse complement strand
TGGTAGCGGCCGCGCCAGCGGAACGTCTTGCCGCCCTTCTCGGTCACCAGCCCGCTGGTGTCGATGCCGCGCTCGGCCAGCAGTTGCCGGTTCTCGGGCGGGAAGTCCTCGCCGACGACCCCGACCAGGCGGTGCCGCCGCTGCTGGCCGCCGAACAGCTCGCCGAACGGGCCGGCATGGTGGTACTGCTGGGCCGGGCGCACCGGGCCCTGCGCCGGCACGCCGTCCGCCGCGACGTACGCGGGCCGCGCGCCGGTACCGAGCTCACCGACCGGGAGCGCGACGTGCTGCGCCTGGTCGCGGCCGGCGAACCGACCCGGCGCATCGCCGGCCAGCTCGGCATCTCCGGCGAGACCGTGGAGACGCACATCCGCTCGGGCATGCGCAAGCTCGGTGCCCGTACCCGGACGGAGGCGGCGGCGCTCGCGCTGGAGGTCCTCGGGTGACGCTCTCCGTGCCGCGGTATGTCCTGCCGACCGCCGCCGACGCGACGGCGGTCCTGCGCCGCCTGGCCCGGGCCGGCTGGCAGACCCGGGAGGGTTTCGCGCTGCCCGAGCCGGGGTGGGACCTGACGCAGGCCCGCCTGGTGCTGTTCGGCCGGGTGTCCGATGTGGACACGGCACGGCTCACGGTGCTGGCGGCGGCCCGCGGCGCCGGCGTGGTCGCGATCGTCGACGCGGCCACCGACACCGGCCGGGCCCTGCTGGCCGACCTGACCCGGATCGGGCCGGTCCGGCGCGGCGCCGACGACGAACCGGAGGACGAACCCGCCGTCCGGGAGGACGGCGCGCTGCCGCTCACCCCCGAGCAGCGGGCGCTGCTCGAGCGGCTGGCCGGCGGCGAGACGATCGCGGCGGCCGCGGCGGCGGAGTTCCTGTCGCTGCGGACCGCCAACCGGCGCATCGCCCAGGCCCGCGACGCGCTCGGCGTACGGACCACCCGCGAGGCCGTCCTTGCCTACCTGCGCCACCGCCGTACGCCCTGACGGTCCGGCGCGCCCACCCCCCTGGCGGGGCGCATCGACGTAGGCTCGGCCGATGACCACCACATCGGAGCCGGGCAAGCTCGTCCGCGACGGCATTCCGGCCATCATCCGCGGCTCGGGCGACGAGCCGATCGTGCGTACCGCCGCGCAGAGCGAGCTGCCTGACCTGCTCCGGGCGAAGCTGGCCGAGGAGGTCGTGGAGTTCCTGGAGTCCGGCCAGGTCGAGGAGCTGGCCGACATCCTGGAGGTGGTGCTCGCCCTCGCGGCCGAGGCCGACCTGTCCGCGGCCGACCTGGAGCAGCTCCGGGCGGCCAAGGCCGCGCAGCGCGGCGGCTTCGACAACCGGTTGGTCTGGCACGGCAACCGCGGCTGAGCCGGGGACCGGCGTCAGCCCGCGGTGTCGGCCGCCGCTCCGGAACCGGCACCACCGCGGGATCGCGACGGGTCCAGCGGCCGAGTCGGGTCGACGTACCGCGGCAAATCGGGCTCGTCCGCCCGCAACGGGCGCAGCGCCGCAGTGATCGCGTCGAGGATGGCCTCGGTCGCCCGCCGGGCCTGGCCCGGCCGGGCCGGCGACAGCCCATCCAGCTTGACCGGGTGTCCGAAGTGGACCGCCACGACCGGCCGGCGGCGCACCGCCCGCAGCACCGCCCGCACCAACCCCTTGGGCGCCGCGTACGGCAGCACCTCGTGCGCTCCCCAGATCGCCACCGGAACCACCGTCGTGCCGGTGCCAAGCGCCAGCCTCGCCACCCCGGTCTTGCCCCGCTCGGGCCACATGCCGGGGTCAAGACCGATGCGCCCCTCGGGATAGGCGGCGACCACCGAGCGCTCGGCGATCGCCGCCGCGGCGGTGCTCAGCGCCTGACCCACCGTCGCGGTACGCCGATCGACCCGGATGTGCCCGCAGGCCCGCATGACCGCCCCGAACAGCGGGGTACGGAACAGCCCGCCGGTGGCCATGACCCGCGGCGTCATCCGGCGGACCCGGCACGCCGCCACGAGCACGATCGGGTCGAACGGGCTGATGTGGTTCGCCGCCAGGATCAGCGGCCCCCGGCGCAGCGCATCGGGAACGTCCCCGGTGACCCGCAGCCGGGACAGGACCGCGACCAACCAGCGGGCCATCACGAGCAGCACCCGCCACAGCAGCGGCGGGCGCCACGGTGCGGGCTCGGCGCGCGGCGTGCCGGACGGGATCATGGCGGTCGACGTTACCCCGGACCGGGCGCCGGGTGGTCACCGCGTACCGTCGCAGGGATGGCGGAGCGCGACGGCCGGCAGGTGGTCCTGCACGCCCGCGGCCATCCCCACATCCGGGGTACGCACTGCCAGACGCTCGAGCTCACCAGCGAGTCGGCGATCACCGCGCGGGCCACCTGCGTGATCGGTGTCGGTCTGCGGCTCGACCCGGTCGTGGCCCAGCTGCGCGGCCCGGTACGCGTGACGGTCGAGGCGGCCGGCCGGTCCGCCACCGGCTCCGCCGTGATCAATCCCGGACACGAGGTCACCGACCGGGTCGTCCTGCGGCGCTGGGGCACCGGCGGGCCGGAGACGCTCGCCGTGCGGTCCACGTTGACCGCGAACGACCTCGACCGGGCACTGGTCGGCGCCCTCACGGATCCCGCCGTACCGGTCACGCTGACCCTGGCCGAGGACGGCGTACGCCGGCCGCTGGTGCTCGTCGGCACGCGTGAGATGCCGGCCCCGTCCGGTCGGCTCGGGCTGCTCTGGCAGCACGCCGACACGGTCGTCCAGCTCGACCGGGGTACCGGCACCGGCACCGCGGCCGAGGTCCTGGACCGCGCCGGTACGGTCGCCGCCGTCGGTGCCGACCGCGGCGGTTGGCTGGCCGTCGCGGCCGCCCGGGGCGCCCGGTTCGCCACGTTGAC
>JAEHDK010000552.1 GCA_016880465.1 Micromonosporaceae bacterium | reverse complement strand
GGGCCGGCGAGATCAGCGAGACCCTGGACCCCATGCTCATGTTGCCGGCTCCCGCCCAGGGCGCGCTGGCCGTCGAATGCCGGTCGGCGGATGCCGACCTCGTCGACGTGCTGGCCGCGCTCACGGATGGGCCGACCCGCGCCGCGGTCACCGCGGAACGGTCCCTGCTCGGCACGCTCGAGGCCGGGTGCAGCGCCCCGGTCGCCGCGCTGGCCGAGGTGGCCGAGGGCGACGATGGCCGGTTGGAGATCTACCTGCGCGGTGCGGTGTTCAGCCCGGACGGCACCCAGGCCGTCCGGCTGTCCCGCACCGGCGCGCTGGCCGATGCGGCCACGGTGGGGCGGCTGCTCGCGGCCGACCTGCTCGCCGCCGGCGCCGGCGGCCTGGTGGCGCCCATGCCGTCCGGCGCGCAGAACGACGACGTACTGGGAGAGCAACGATGAACCGCACTCGCAAGCCCGCTGGCCGGATCGTCTTCGTCGGGGCCGGACCCGGCGACCCCGGCCTGCTGACCCGGCGCGCGCACGAGGCGCTCGCGCACGCCGACCACATCGTCTTCGACCGCCGCGTACCGGAGCCGCTGCTGGCGAGCATCCGCGCCGAGGCCGACGCGGAGACCGAGTTCAGTCCCGCCGAGGGCGCCGCCGGCGACGTGGCCAAGGTACTGCTGTCCGCGGCCCGGTCCGGGCTGCACGCGGTACACCTCGTGGCCGGCGACCCGTTCGGCCACGACGCGGTCGTCAAGGAGGTGCAGGCGGTCGCCCGTACCGCGGTGCCGTTCGAGGTCGTGCCGGGCATCGGCCAGGCTGCCGGGGTGGCCACCTATGCCGGGGTACCGCTGCCGGGCGTACGTACCGTCGCCGACGTGGACGATGTGTCCGCTGTGGACTTCGAGGCGCTGGCCGCCGGCGCGCAGCGCGGGTCGATTGCGATCGCGGTGGACGCGGGCGACCTCGCCACCGTCCGCGACGGCCTGCTCGCCGCGGGCGCCGACGGTACCGCGCCGGTGACCGTGACCGGCGACGGCACCGGGGAGACGCAGTACACGAGCACCTCCACTGTGGACAACTTCGTGGCCGCCGCGCTGGGCTTCACCGGCCGCATCGTGCTCACGGTCGGCGCGGGTGCGGCGCAGCGGGACAAGCTCGGCTGGTGGGAGAACCGGCCGCTGTACGGCTGGAAGGTCCTCGTACCCCGGACCAAGGAGCAGGCCGGCGCGATGAGCGAGCGGCTGCGCGGGTACGGCGCGATCCCGTGCGAGGTACCGACGATCGCGGTCGAGCCGCCCCGTACGCCGGCCCAGATGGAGCGGGCGGTCAAGGGTCTGGTGGATGGCCGGTACGCCTGGGTAGTATTCACCAGCGTGAATGCTGTTCGGGCCGTCTGGGAGAAGTTCGGCGAGCACGGCCTCGACGCACGCCACTTCGGCGGGGTGAAGATCGCCTGCATCGGTGAGGCGACCGCCGCGGCGGTCCGCGACTTCGGCATCCAGCCGGAGCTCGTGCCTGGCACCGAGCAGACGTCCGAGGGCCTGCTGGCGGAGTTCGCACCGCACGACCCGGTGCTCGACCCGGTCGGCCGGGTGCTGCTGCCCCGGGCCGACATCGCCACCGAGACGCTCGCCGCCGGCCTGCTGGAACGGGGTTGGGAGGTGGACGACGTGACCGCGTACCGCACCGTGCGCGCCGCGCCGCCACCGGCCGACATCCGGGACGCCATCAAGTCGGGTGGCTTCGACGCCGTGCTGTTCACGTCGTCCTCGACCGTCCGCAACCTCGTCGGCATCGCCGGCAAGCCGCACGCCCGCACCGTCGTCGCGGTGATCGGACCGAAGACCGCCGAGACCGCGGCGGAGTTCGGCCTGCGGGTCGACGTACAGCCCGATCACTCGTCGGTGCCCGACCTGGTCGAGGCCCTGGCGTCGTACGCGACGGAGCTGCGCGAGAAGCTCGCCGCGATGCCGGCCAAGCAGCGCCGCGGGTCCAAGGTGCAGGGCCCGACAGCGCTCCGGTTCCGTTAGGAGCTCTGCCATGTCGTACCCCGAGGTGCGCCCCCGGCGGTTGCGGCGGACCGCCGCCCTCCGGCGCCTGATCGAGGAGACCCGGGTCGCGCCGGCCGACCTGGTCCTGCCGATGTTCGTCAAGGAAGGGCTGACCGAGCCACGGCCCATCGCCTCGCTGCCGGGCGTCGTCCAGCACACCCGCGAGTCGCTGCGCAAGGCCGCCGCCGAGGCGGTCGAGGCGGGCGTCGGCGGCCTGATGCTCTTCGGCGTACCGGCGAAGCGGGACGAGGTCGGCTCGGGCGGCGTCGATCCGGCCGGCATCCTGAACGCCGCGATCCGGGACGTGATCGCCGAGGTCGGCGACTCGACGGTCGTGATGAGCGACCTGTGCCTCGACGAGTTCACCTCGCACGGCCACTGCGGTGTGCTGGCCGCCGACGGCAGCGTGGCCAACGACGCGACGCTCGTCGCGTACGGGGAGATGGCGATCGCGCAGGCCACGGCCGGCGTACACGTGGTCGGCCCGTCCGGCATGATGGACGGCCAGGTCGGGGTGGTGCGGCGCGCGCTCGACGCGGCTGGGTTCAGCGACGTGTCAATCCTCGCCTATGCCGCCAAGTACGCGTCCGCGTTCTACGGACCGTTCCGGGACGCCGTCGAGTCCGCGCTCGTCGGCGACCGGCGCACGTACCAGCAGGACCCGCCGAACCTGCGGGAGGCGCTGCGCGAGGTGGCGCTGGACGTGGCGGAGGGTGCCGACATCGTGATGGTGAAGCCGGCGCTGCCGTACCTCGACGTGCTGGCCGCGGTGCGGTCCGCGGTGGACGTCCCGGTGGCGGCGTACCAGGTGAGCGGCGAGTACGCCATGGTCGAGGCGGCCGCGGCCAACGGCTGGCTGGACCGCCGGCGGGTGGTGCTGGAGACACTGACCGCCATCCGGCGGGCGGGCGCCCAGGTGATCCTGACGTACTGGGCGGTGGACGCGGCCCGCCTGCTGCGCTAGCTAGGTCTTGGCCCAGCGCAGGATCTCGCCCGCGATCACCTCGGGTGACTCCAGGTGCGCGAAGTGGCCGAGGCCGGGCAGGCTGCGCCATTCGTACGTGGCGATGACGTACCGGCCGCTGCCCTGCGCCGTACGGGGCAGGATCGCGGTGTCCGCCGCGCCGTGCAGTTGCAGCGTGGGCGTGACGATCGGCTGCTGCATGAGCTTCACGAACCGGTAGCCGTGCAGCCGGAGGAACGACCGGAACGCCCAGCGGTAGCCCTCCAGCGCGCAGAAGGCGGCCTGCGGGATCAGCATCGCCTCGCGGTAGCGGTTCGCGTACTCCATGAAGTCGGGCGTACGTGCCCACTCGCGGCTGCTCCACTGTCGCAAGTAGCCGGCGATCAGCGCGGCGCGGTCCCGGGTGAGCACGTGCTCGTACCGCGGGATCTGGAACTTCAGCATGGGCGCGGCGGCGGCGAACTGCCCGCGGGGATCGGCGAACACAGCCGCCCGCAGCCGGAGCGGGTGCGCGGCGCCGATGACGACCAGCCGGCGTACGAGCCGCGGGTGGAAGGCCGCCGTCGTCCACCCGATCATCCCGCCGGCACCGGCGCCGACCACGGTCGCCGACCGTTCGCCGAGCGCGCGGATCAACCCGATCACGTCGGCCGCCATGGTGTACCCGTCGTAGCCGCGCGGTGGCTTGTCGCTAGCGCCGTACCCGCGCAGGTCGACCGCGACCGCCCGGAAACCGGCGTCCGCGACGGTGGGCAGCAGCCGGTGCCAGGCCCACCAGAACTCCGGGAAGCCGTGCAGGAACAGGACGAGCGGGCCGGTACCCGCCTCGACGACGTGGAACCGGCTGCCGTTCGCGTTGACGAACCGGTGTGCCCACGGCCCGTCGACCAGTACGGCGGACACGTCGACCGGGCTACCCACCGGCCCAGCCTAGGCGCAGCGCGAGCCCGGCGCGCACCGCGGGCGCCATCCGGCCGCCGTCCGGGCGGGTCATCGAGCGGGTTTGGGCGGCTGGCGGCTTGCATGATCAGCCGATCGGCCGGCCGGCGCTGCCCAGGTAGCCTCGCGGCATGAGTCAGGTGCTACCGGTACCCCTCGTCACCGTGTCCGGGCCGCCGGCCGAGTGCGGCACCGCCTACGGCGCTCTCGCCGCCGAGCGCATCGCGGCCAATCTCGACGCGTACGGCCGGCGGTTCGCCATCGTGGCCGGGCTCGACCGGGACCAGGTGGCCCACGCCGGCGAGGTGTTCCGCGGCGTGACCCGGGAGTACCACCCCCGGATCGCCGACCTGCTGGACGGCGTTGCGGCGGGCGCCCGCGTACCCCGGGAACTGGTCTTTGCGTTGAACGCGCGCACCGAGCTGCTCTGCCCGGCCGGCGGGCCGCCCGACGGTGCCGACGGCGGCTGCACCTCGATCGGCGTGCTCGGTACGCACACCGCCGGCGGTCACCTGCTCCTCGGCCAGAACTGGGACTGGTACCCGGACCAGCGCGACACGATGGTGCTGCTGCACACGACCGACGAGCGGGGTCACCGCGTACTCACGCTCACCGAGGCGGGGATGCTGGCCAAGACCGGCCTGAACTCGACCGGCGTCGGGGTCTGCGTCAACCTGCTCGGCTGCGACCGCGACGGGCTGGGCCGGGGGCGCCCGGTCGGTGTGCCGTACCACGTCCTGCTGCGCGCGACGCTGGAGGCGGACTCGCTGGCGCTGGCGCTGCGCGCTGCGATCCGGCCGCCGCGCAGCTCGTCGATCAATGTCCTGCTCGGCCAGGGTGCCAGCGGCCACACCGGCACCGCCGGCCAGGCCGACCCGACGGCCGGTGAGCTGATCGACGTCGAGATCGTGCCGGGGGACGCGGCCTGGCTGCACCCGGTCGATGGGCTGCTGACCCATGCCAACCACTTCGAGGGCGGGCTCAACCTGTACGACACGATCAAGGATTGGGGCGGTTCGTCACTGTTCCGGTCCGCGCGGGCGCGGCGGCTGCTCGCGGGCGCGGCGGCCGACCGGAAGGTCACCGAGGACGACCTCGCCGCGGCCTTCCGGGACCACGCCAGCTACCCGATGTCGATCTGCCGGCACATCGACGAGCGGGACGCGCCGATCGACCGATCGGAGACCGTCCATTCGGTGCTGCTCGACCTCGACGGGCGGCGCCTGGGCGTGGCGGCCGGCCCGCCGTGCGGGCACGAGTACACCTGGCTAGACCTGCCAACCTGACGGCGGCGCCCACCGAGGGCGCCCGCGCCCGACCCGTCCGCCGAGGCCGCGCGTCAGTCTTCGTCGGATCTGTCGGAGTGCAGGCCGGCCGAGATCAGCTCCATCACCGAGGAGTCCTGCAGCGTCGTCACGTCGCCCAGCGAGCGGTTCTCCGCCACGTCGCGCAGCAGCCGGCGCATGATCTTGCCGGACCGGGTCTTCGGCAGCTCGGGGACGAGCAGGATCTGCCGTGGCTTCGCGATCGGGCCGAGCGTACGGGCGACGTGGTCGCGTAGGTCGCTCGCCAGCTCGGCGCTGCCGTCGACGGTGCCGCGCAGGATCACGAACGCCACGATCGCCTGGCCGGTCGTCGGATCGGTGGCGCCGACCACGGCCGACTCCGCGACCGAAGGGTGCGAGACGAGCGCGGACTCGACCTCGGTCGTCGAGATGTTGTGGCCGGAGATGAGCATCACGTCGTCCACCCGACCGAGCAGCCACAGGTGGCCGTCGGCGTCGCGCTTGGCACCGTCACCGGCGAAGTACAGGCCCGGGAAGCGACTCCAGTACGTCTCGGCGAACCGGTCCGGATCCCGCCAGATCGTCCGCAGCATGCTCGGCCAGGGCTCGCGGATGACGAGGTAGCCACCGCCGCCCGGGGCCACCGACGCGCCCACGTCGTCCACGACGTCCGCGACGATGCCGGGCAGCGGGGTCATGGCCGAGCCCGGCTTGCACACGGTCACGCCGGGCAGCGGGGAGACCATGATGGCGCCGGTCTCGGTCTGCCACCACGTGTCCACGACGGGGCAGCGGCCACCGCCGATGTGCTCCCGGTACCAGATCCAGGCCTCCGGGTTGATGGGCTCGCCGACCGACCCGATGAGCCGCAGGGACGACAGGTCGAACCGGGCCGGGATGTCGTCGCCCCACTTCGCGAACGTACGGATGGCGGTCGGCGCGGTGTACAGGATCGTCACCCGGTACTTCTCGATCAGCTCCCAGAACCGCCCGCGGTGCGGGGTGTCCGGGGTGCCCTCGTACATGATCTGGGTCGCGCCGTTGGCCAGCGGGCCGTAGACGATGTACGAGTGGCCGGTGACCCAGCCGATGTCGGCCGTGCACCAGAACACGTCCGTCTCCGCCTTGAGGTCGAACACCGCCCAGTGGGTGTACGACACCTGGGTCAGGTACCCGCCGCTGGTGTGCAGGATGCCCTTGGGCTTCGCGGTCGTACCGCTGGTGTAGAGGATGAACAGCGGGTGCTCGGCGTCGAACGGCTGCGCGGTGTGCTCGGCGCCGGCCCGCTCGACCGTGTCGTGCCACCACAGGTCGCGCCCCGGCGTCCACCCGACGTGCTGTCCGGTGCGCCGCACGACGAGCACATGCTTGACGCTCGGACACTGCGCGACGGCGTCGTCCACGGTCGGCTTCAGCGCGGCCGGGGCACCCCGCCGGTAACCGCCGTCGGCCGTGATGACGAGCTTGGCGTCGGCGTCCTGGATGCGACCGCGCAGGGAGTCCACCGAGAAGCCGCCGAAGACGACCGAGTGGGTGGCGCCGATGCGGGCGCACGCGAGCATCGCGACGGCCGCCTCCGGGATCATCGGCAGGTAGATCGCCACCCGGTCGCCGGCCTCGACGCCCAGCTGCGTCAACGCGTTCGCCGCCCGGCAGACCGAGGTGTGCAGATCCCGGTACGTGATCGTGCGGGTGTCGCCGGGCTCGCCCTCCCAGTGGATCGCCACCTTGTCACCGCGGCCGGCTTCGAGGTGCCGGTCCAGGCAGTTGTACGCCACGTTGAGCTGGCCGCCGACGAACCACTTCGCGAACGGCGGGTTCGACCAGTCGAGCACCGTGTCCCACGGCTTGGACCAGCTCAGCCGGCGCGCCTGCCGGTGCCAGAAGGCGAGCCGGTCCGCGGCGGCCTCGGCGTACGCGTCCGAGGTCACGTTGGCATCGGCCGCCAATGCGGCGGGCGGCGGGAACTGCCGGGTCTCCTGCAGCAGGTTCTCCAGGGTTTCGCTCATGGGTGGGGCTCCCTCGCGTGGTCCAACTCCCGCGGTGCGGCTCTCGGGTATGCACGTTAGTGGGGCAAACCCCGTTCGGCGACCGCCGGCCCGTGGCGGGCCGGACCGAGCGACCGGGCGGCAGCGCCGCCGCGGCCATCTCCTAGGTTGGCGGCGTGGACCCGCTCGCGCCGATCCTGGACCTCGCCGAGGTGCCGGCGGCCCTCGACCGCGCCCGGGCCGCCGTCGACGCCACGTTCAGCTGGCCGCCGACGAACCACTTCGCGAACGGCGGGTTCGACCAGTCGAGCACCTGGTCCCACTGCTTCGCCCAGGCCAGCCGCCCGGCCTGGCGCTCCCAGAAGCCCAGCCGATCCGCGCTCGCGGCACCGTACGCGTTGATGGTGACGTTGGCCTCCTCGGCCAGG
>JAEHDK010000056.1 GCA_016880465.1 Micromonosporaceae bacterium | reverse complement strand
GGCCGGCTCCGCGGTGACGGTGACGAAGGCGCCCAGCGGGTCACCGTACGCCGCGATCCGGGCGAGGTAGTGCTCGACGAGTTCGACCGCACCGAGCTCACCACGGCGTACGGCGGCCGCCTGCTCGAGGGCACTGAGGTCGTGGACCTGACTCATGCGACCATTTTGGGCCCGCGTCCGCGCAGCCGTACCGTGGCGGCATGGGTGGCCGACCTGACGGACACCGCGGCCGCGGCGGCATGGGCGGCGACCTGCTCGCTCGGGCTCACGCGCTCGACACGGCCGATCCGCTGGCCGCGTTCCGGGACCGGTTCGTCCTCGACGAGGGGCTGGTCTACCTCGACGGGAACTCGTTGGGCCGGCTGCCCAGGGCGACCCGGGACCGGCTGCGACACGTGGTCGAGGTGGAGTGGGGCGAGGAGCTGATCCGTGGCTGGGACCGCTGGATCGAGCTGGCCCGGGAGGCCGGCGATCTGCTCGCCACGGGGGTGCTCCGGGTGCGTCGGGGAACGGTGGCGCTCGCCGACTCGACGACCGTGAACCTGTACAAGCTCGCGGCCGCCGCGCTGGACGCCCGGCCGGAGCGCCGGACGATCGTCACGGACGATGACAACTTCCCCACCGACCAGTACGTGTTACAGGGCCTCGCGGCCGCGCGCGGGATCAGGCTGCGGACGATCGCCAGCGACCTGGATGCCGGGGTGTCGCTGCCGGCCGTACGCGAGGCACTCGACGACGACGTGGCCCTGGTCTGCCTGTCGCACGTGGCGTACCGGTCCGGCGCGGTCGCTGACCTCGTGGAGATCACCCGCGCCGTGCACGCCGCCGGGGCGCTGGTGCTCTGGGACCTCTCCCACTCGGCCGGCGCGGTACCGGTCCCCCTGGCCAGGGCCCAGGCGGATCTCGCCGTCGGGTGTACGTACAAGCATCTCAACGGCGGACCGGGGGCACCCGCGTTCCTCTACGTGCGCGCAGACCTCCAGCGCGAGCTGCGCCAGCCGATCTGGGGCTGGTTCGGCCAGCGGGACCAGTTCGCGATGGCGGGCACGTACGACCCGCACGACGGCATCGAGCGGTTCCTCGTGGGTACCCCGCCGGTGCTGGGTGGGTACGCCGCGCTCGAGGGCATCCGGATCACCGCCGACGCCGGCATCGCAGCCGTGGCCGCGAAGGGCCGGGCGCTCACTGGGTACGCCATCGACCTGCACGATGCGTGGCTCGCGCCGCATGGTTTCGCGCTGGCGTCACCGCGCGCGGCGACCCGGCGGGGTGCCCACGTGACCCTGCACCACCCGCGGGCCGGGCAGATCTGCCAGGCGCTCAAGGCCGCCAAGGTCATCCCCGACTTCCGGACCCCGGACCGGCTACGGCTCGGACCGGCGCCGTTGTACACCCGGTTCGTGGACGTGTACGAGGGCCTGCACCGGCTCCGGGAGATCATGACGAGCGGCGCGTACACCCAGTTCCCCGAGGCCCGGTCCCGGGTCACCTGAGGTCTCCCGGGCGATCGGATCCCGGCCCCTCCGACGTTCCCGATCTTCCGGACAAACCCGACATCACCTGCAAGGATCGTAGGTGACGTGTCGGCTGTCCGTTAGGAGGGATCCGTATGCGTGCCCTGATCCGTACGACGATCGTGTCGGCGACTGTGGCCGGCGCGCTTCTCGCTGGCGCGGTACCGGCCCACGCGGTCGACGTGTTCGTCGAGGTGAGCCCCCAGACCGTACAGGCCGGGTTTTCGGTCGCCATCCGGGCGAGCTGCGGCGACACGGTGAACAGCGCGAACGTCAAGTCGGACGCGTTTGGCGAGGTGATGGTCATCCCGCAGAACGGCTTCCTGATCGCCAGCGTCGGGGTACCGCCCGACAAGCGGGCCGGCAACTTCGTCGTCCGGCTCACCTGCCCCAGCGGCCGGACCGCGACGACCACGCTCGTCGTACTCGCGATGAACCAGCCCACCCGCGGTCCGCAGACCGGCGGCGGAGCGCTGGCCAACGGTGGCGGCGACTCCGCCACGCGGACCCTGCTCATCGGCGGCCTCGGGATGGTCGGCATCGGTAGCCTGCTCGGCGCGTTCGCGCTGCACCGGCGCCGCACGGCCAACCGGGCCTGACGGTCCGGGGCGGGCCATGGCCCGGCGCCGGACCGGCTACGCGGGCACTCTCGCCGGTGTCCTGGTGATGAGTGGCGTGTTCGCCACCGGCATGGGTCTCGCCCAAGCTACCGACCTGCTGCCCGACCTACGGCCGTTCGGGTTCGCCGGTACGTCGCGGCCACCGGCCGGTCCGGCGCTCAAGGCGTCGCGGCCCGTGCGGCTCGCGATCCCGGCGATCGGCGTACGCGCGCCGATCAACCCCGTCGGTCTGGCCGCCGACGGCACTATCGCGACGCCGCCGCTGGGCAGCCTCAACGAGACCGGGTGGTACGACCAGGGCCCGACCCCCGGTCAGGACGGTCCGGCGATCATCCTGGGCCACGTCGACAGCAAGACGAGACCGGCCGTGTTCGCCAAGCTCGCCTCGCTACGCCCGGGCCAGCTCATCGAGGTGACCCGGCGCGACCAGCGGGTGGCCGTCTTCCAGGTGGACAGCGTCGAGCAGTTCAGCAAGACCAACCTGCCGACCAGCCGGTTGTACGGCGACTTCAGCCGACCCGCCCTGCGCCTGATCACCTGTGGCGGCCGCTGGGTAGGCGGCACGACCGGCTACGCCGACAACGTCGTCGTCTTCGCGACCTTGGTGACCAGCCGCCGGGCATGAGTCATCGGGGCTATGCAGCTGCCAGCGGGCTTGGCAGGTCCAGCCAGTCGGCCCAGCGGGGGTCGGGCGCGCGGTGACCCAGGACACGCCACGCGGCGCCTTTCGGCGCCGCGGGGAGGTGCACCAGACGCCAACCGAGTTCGGCTGGCGTCTTGTCTCCTTTGGTGTGGTTGCACCGGGCGCAGGCGGCCACCACGTTCTCCCACGCGTGCCGGCCGCCGCGGCTGCGGGGCAGCACATGGTCGATGGTCTCGGCGGGCCCCCGGCAGTACACGCAGCGCCAGCCGTCGCGCGCGAAGATCGCCCGCCGGGACAGCCCGACATGCGTGCGGTACGGCACCCGGACGAACCGGGTGAGCCGGACCACCGACGGCACGGGTAGGGCTCGCCGCGCACTGTGCAGGATGCCGTCGCCGTCGGCAACACAGACGGCCTTGGCGGAGAGAACGAGAACGGCGGCCCGCCGGACAGATACGACACACAACGGCTCGTAGCTGGCATTGAGTACCAGCGCGCCCCAGTTGGCCGCGGGTCGTATGTCAGGCATCGCGCTCACCTTCCCGGTGGGTCCTCCGGCAGCTCCAACTCGTGGGGTCGAGTCGGGCCGGCACCGTGGAGCCGGGCCCGTGGGCCAATAGTCCCTGATAGATCGCCAGATTGCACGTACTATCCGCGGGCCATCGGGCCGCTTGCCAGGGCGACAAGTCATAATGACCCGTTCTGCCCATGCGCCGGGAGGAGAACTGTGACCGACGGTACGCCGACCCCGGTACCGACGGCGGACTGTGGCGACAGCGTGCTGTGCACCCAGATCCTCCACTGGACCGACCGACCGTGGCTGGCCGAGGGCAGCTACTACCTGCTCGTCAAGCCGGCCCGGATTCTGTTGATCATCGCGCTCGCGCTGGTCGTCCGATACCTCCTGCACCGCACGATCAACCGGCTGGTGAGGTCGACCGCGCAGGGCTCCGTACCGCCGGTTCTCAAGCCGCTCAAGGAGCGGATACCCACGGCCCTGCAACACGCGGCCGCGGTCTTTCCCGAGCGGCGCCGGCAGCGGGCCGAGGCGATCGGCTCGGTGCTGCGCAGCACCGTGTCGGTCGCCGTGTTCGCCATCGCGGCGCTGATGGTGCTGGGAGAGTTGGGTACGAACCTCGCACCGCTGCTGGCGAGTGCGGGCATCGCGGGGGTGGCTCTCGGCTTCGGGGCGCAGACCCTGGTCAAGGACCTGATCGCCGGATTGTTCATGCTGCTCGAGGACCAGTACGGGGTGGGCGACACAGTGGATCTCGGCGAGGCGACCGGAGTCGTCGAGGCGGTCGGGCTGCGGATCACCACCATCCGGGACTCGCGAGGCGTGCTGTGGTACATCCGCAACGGCGAGATCGTCCGGGTGGGCAACAAGAGCCAGGGCTGGTCGGTCGTGGTGGTCGACATACCGATCGGGTTCGCCGGCATCGAGGAGGCGACAACCGTGCTGCGCCGGGCGGCCCAGGCGATGGCCGAGGACCCCGAGTACGCGCAGGACATGATCGATCCGCCGGAGGTGCTCGGTGTCGAACAGCTCACCGTGGACGGCGCGGTCGTCCGGTCCATCGCGAAGACGTCCGCGGACGCCCAGTTCCGGGTCGGTCGCGAACTGCGCCGCCGGCTGACCGAGGCGCTGGAGTCGTCGGGGATCGCCGCGCAGATCGCGGCGGCCCGGCTCTACCCCAGACCACCCACGCCCGGTGCCGGTACGGGCGAGCCCGGTCCGGGCGGGCCGACCTGAGCCGGCTCCGAGTAGTAGCCCGTTCGCCCTAGCAGGAATTCACCCGATCGGGCAGAATCCTGAGCAGGCTCGACGCCGTTTGTCGTGATCGATGGAGGGGCCCCGGTGTCTGACGAGACCCGCGCCACCGACCGCCCGGCCACGTTTCGCGACGTCTTCGCAAGCCGGGAGTACCGGTACCTTTACGGCGCGACCGCACTGTCGTGGATAGGCGACTATCTCGCGAAGGCCGCGGTCACCGCGCTGGTGTTCAGCCGTACCCACTCGGTCGCCCTGTCGGCCGCGGCGTTCGCGCTGAGCTTCGTGCCGTGGCTCACTGGCGGGCCCTTCCTCGCGGCCATGGCAGAGCGCCTGCCGTACCGCTCCGTCATGGTGACGTGCGACGTGGTCCGGACCGGCCTGATGACGCTCGTCGCGATCCCGACCGTGCCGGTCTGGGCGATGCTCCTGCTGCTGTTCGCGAACTCGCTGGCCAACCCGCCGTTCCAGGCGGCCCGGTCCGCGCTGCTCCCGCAGGTCCTGACCGGTGACCGGTACGTCGTCGGCCTGTCCCTCCAGATCAGCACCATGCAGGCCGCGCAGCTCGTCGGGTACCTGGTGGGTGCCGGGCTGGCCCCGTTCTATCCGCGGTTGGCGCTGCTGCTCAACGCCACCACGTTCGCGGCGTCCGCGCTGCTGATCAAGTTCGGGGTCGGCGACCGGCGCCCGATCGGCGTACCGGCCGAGCGGCAACACCTGCTGCAGGAGGCGGCCGGCGGCTTCCGGATCGTCTTCGGTTCCCGGGTGCTGCGCGCGATCGCGATCGTCGCGTTCTCCGCGGTGCTCTTCGCGATCGTGCCGGAGGGCCTGGCCGCAGGCTGGGCGGACGAGTTCGCGACCAAGGAGGCCGACCGCGGCTGGATCCAGGGCATGATCATGATGGCCTCGCCGGTCGGGTTCATCCTGGGTGGCCTGGTGGTCGGCCGGCTGGTGTCCCCCGAACGACGGCGCCAGCTGATCCGGGTCTTCGCCGTGCTCGCGCCGCTGGCACTGGTCCCCGCCATGATCGCGCCACCCGTCTGGGTGATCGTCGGGCTCGCCGCGATCTGCGGCTTCGCCGTCGCGGGCACGATGCCGGCGGCTAACGGGCTGTTCGTCCAGGCGTTGCCGGCGGGGTACCGGGCCCGGGCGTACGGCGTGATGCAGGGCGGCGTCCAGACCGCCCAGGCCGTCGCGGTGCTCGCCACCGGCGCTCTCGCCGAACGGTTCGACATCCCGGTCGTGGTGGGCTGGTGGAGCCTCGTCGGGGCAGGCCTGCTGCTGCTCGTGGCGATCCGCTGGCCCAACAGCGAGGCCGTCGAGCGGGCCGTCGCGGCCGCACAGGCCGCCAACGGCCGGCACAGTGCTCCTGGCGACGGCGCGGGTACGCCGCCGAGCGACGTCCCCGCCCCCGGCCGGCACCGGGCCGGCGGGCCGGTCGAGACCGCCCCGGTGTGACCCGTACCCCAGCCGCCAGGACCGCCGCCCTGGTCCTGGCACCATTGGGCGCATGACCACGACGGAGCCGACCTTCTTTGCGGCGATCGGCGGCGAGCCGACGTTCCGCAAGCTCGTGGCCGAGTTCTACGCCGGCGTGGCCAACGACCCGCTCCTGCGGCCGCTGTACCCCGAGGAGGACCTCAGCGGCGCCACCGAGCGGCTGACGCTGTTCCTCATGCAGTACTGGGGCGGTCCGTCCACCTACTCCGCCCAACGGGGCCACCCCCGGCTGCGCATGCGGCACGCCCCTTACCGGATCGGGCCGGCTGAGCGGGACGCGTGGCTGCGGCACATGCGGCACGCGGTCGACTCGCTCCAGCTGTCCCCCGAGGCCGACCAGACCCTCTGGGACTACCTGGAGCGCGCCGCGTTGTTCATGGTCAACACATTCGACGGCGCCGACTGAGCGGGTGACAGCGCCGTGACCTTGCCGAAGTAGGGTCACGGCGATGAGGCGTTTGCGCACCGTCGTCGTCGCCGCCGCGGTCGCGGTCACCCTGGCCGGCTGTCCCGCACCCCCATCCCGGCCACGCGCCGGGTCAGCGCCGGTGGACCCGACCGCGCTGCCGACCCGCCCGGCGCCGAGCCCGCCGCCGGCACTTGACGGTCGCTCGACGCCGGTGGCCGACCCGGTCTACCCGGACTACGGCAACCCGGCGATCGACGTACTGCGGTACCAGCTCGACCTGACCTGGGACCCGGCCGCCCGGATGCTGACCGGCAGCGCGACGCTCACCCTGCGGCCGGTACGGCCGCTGGCCGAGATCGCGCTCGACTTCGCCGCGGGGTACACAGTCGACAGAGCCACTGTCGACGGTACGGCGGCTCCCGCCGGGCGGGCCGGCGGCGACCTGGTCCTCCGGCCGGCCCGTCCGCTGGTGATGGACCAGCCCGTCACCGCCGTCGTGGCGTACCACGGCCGCCCGAGCCCGGCCGCGTTTCCGGGCAACCGCGCCGACGTACCCGCGGTCGGCATGACGGTGACCAATGACGGTGCACTGTGGACGATGCAGGAGCCGTACGGCGCCTTCACCTGGTACCCGTGCAGCGACCAGCCGTCCGACGAGGCGCTGTACGACTTCGCCGTCACGGTCCCGGCCGGTTGGTCCGGCGTGGCCAACGGCGCTCCCGCGCCCCCGGTCGACGCGGGCGGTGGGCGGCGTACGTTCCGCTGGCACGCCGCCGAGCCGATCGCCACCTACCTGGTGACGCTCTCGGTGGATCGGTTCGAGCGGCTGGACGACGTCGGACCGCACGGGCTGCCGGTGACGTACTGGGTCCGCCCGGCCGACGCGGACCGCATGCTGCCGACCCTCCGCCAGACCCCGGCCATGCTGACCTGGCTGGAGGCGCGGCTCGGCCGGTACCCGTTCAGCACCGCCGGGATCGTCATCGTGCCCGGCGACTCGGGCATGGAGACCCAGACGATGGTGACGCTCGGCGCGATCAGCGGCCCGGACGCGGTACCGGTCGTGCTGCACGAGCTGGCGCACCACTGGTTCGGCGACGCGGTCACCCCCCGTACGTGGCGCGACGTGTGGCTGAACGAGGGCTTCGCGACGTACCTGCAACTGATGTACACAGTGGACCGGCTCGGCGGCAACGGGGAGGCGACACTACGTAACTGGCGGACCCAGGACGCCGGCCTGCGGCGACAGTACGGCCCACCCGGGAACTACCGGCCGGACGCGTTCGCCGCCCGCAACGTGTACCTCGGCCCGGCGCTGATGCTCCACGAACTGCGCGGCGTACTCGGCGACCCGGCCTTCTTCGCGATGCTGCACGACTGGGCGCAGCACCACGTGAACACCCAACAGGACCGCGAGTCGTTCACCACCTGGCTGGACGCGTACACCGGCCGGAAGCTGAGCCCGATCGTCGACAAATGGCTGGACTCCCCAACGACGCCCTGACCACGCAGCGCCGGCCCGAGCGAAGGCGAGGGCCGTCAGAGGAGCGCCCCTTCGTCGTGTAGCCAGTCGACGAACGTGGTTGCCACCGCGGCGGCACAGTCGACCAGCTCGACGAGCAGCGCGTCGTGCGCGCCGGACCGCAGCGGGACCTGCATCTCGGCATAGATCGGCAGCTGACCGCGCTCGGTCGGGTCGCCCACGTACGCCTTACAGAATCGGCGGGTGTGGTTCCACTCGTTGACGACGCGGTACGCGTGGTCGGCCCAGTCGGGCGGCACCGTACCGTGCGGCCGGGCCCGGATCACCAGGATCTCGTCCTCCGGCCCCTCGAGCGTGAACAAGACCGCGTGCCGCTCCCACATGGCGAGCAGGCTGCCGTCGCCGTCCGCCAGGTACCGGATGTCCAGCAGGTCGAGGGTGTCGCCCAGCCGCTGGAGGCAGACGCCGCTGACGCGCACGACCGGAGCGGATCCCGGAGTTAGGCAATCCAATGTGGACAAATCCGCGGGTACCGTGTTCTCCGCCGACCCGCGCTGCTCGGGTACCCCCACCCGGAGGGCGGCCGCCTGCCGGCCACGCCGGGTCGACGACGCCCGTGATGCGGACATGCTGCGCGAACATATTGACGTGAACGGTGAAGGCCTCCCACGTCACGACCGCGCCGCCCGCGCCGTCCGAAACGGCGAGGGGCCGCCCCTCGTTGATGCCGGCGTTGGAGATGGCGCGTCCGCCCGCGGGCCAGGCGGGGTCGACCACGCCGGAGGCGAGCACGTGCTCGGCGAAGATGTGGCTCGTGGCGACGACGCGGGCGTCGGTCCACGCGATGATCGCGCCGCCCAGCCCGTCCCCGACGATC
>JAEHDK010000551.1 GCA_016880465.1 Micromonosporaceae bacterium | reverse complement strand
GTCGCCGCCCCGGCCGGGCCGGTGCCGGCCCCGGTACGCACCAGCTACCTGAGAATCCTGGCGGACGGCCGGTTCGCGCTGTTCCTGTTCGCCATGCTCGCCAATGCGATCGTGTATATCCAGGCACCCTCCGTACTCGGGCTGCACCTGAACTCGCTCGGCTACCCGACCGAGGTGTTCGGCGCGCTCGCCTCGCTCAACGCGTTGATGGTCATCACGCTGGAGGTACCGCTGACCAAGGTGACCCAGCGTTGGCCGGCGCGCACCGCCATCACGATCGGCATGGCGCTGACCGGTGCGGGCCTCAGCCTCTACAGCCTGCCCATCGGCCTGCTGGGCCTGCTCGGGTTCGTGCTGGCCACGGTCGTCTGGACGATGGGCGAGGTGACCGCGAGCCCGTCGATGCTCGCGTACCCGGGGCTGATCGCGCCGCCCGCCATGCGGGGCCGGTACCTCGCCGCCGCGACGGTCGCCCAGCAGGCCGGTTACTCGATCGGCCCGGCGGTCGGTGCCGCGGTCTGGGCCGGCCTGGGCGGCCGGGTGTTCTGGCTGGCCGGCGTGCTCTCCGTCGTCGCGATCGTCGCCGCGCTGGCCGGTACCCGCACCCTCGCGACGGTCCGCGACGGTACGCAATCGATCGACGACGCTGAGCCTGCCGAGTCGCCGCAGCCGGCCTGATTGGCATTCTTCGAATCGATGGCAGTGTCGTAGGCTCCGCCCAGGTCGCATGATCTGGGAGGTCCACCGTGCAGCTGCCACCCGCGCCGCTGGGCGCTGACGAGCTGCTCGTCCTCCTGGTACAGCTTGGCCTCTTGCTGCTGTTCGCGGTGGTCCTCGGCCGCCTGGCGACCCGCATCGGGATGCCCGCGGTGGCCGGCGAGCTATGTGTCGGTGTGCTGCTCGGCCCGACCCTGCTCGGTCACGCCGCGCCGGCCGTGTCGGGCTGGTTGTTCCCCGCTGACGTGCAGCAGTTCCACCTGCTCGACGCGATCGGCCAGCTCGGTGTGGTGCTGCTGGTCGGCGTGACCGGCATTGAAATGGATCTCACATCGGTCCGCCGCCGCGGCGGCACGGCGGTGCGGATCGGCGTCGCCGGCCTGGTGGTCCCCTTCGCCCTCGGCGTCGGCGCGGGCTACCTGGTGCCCGGCTGGTTCCTCCCGGCCGGGCTCAGCCGTCTGGTGTTCGCGCTGTTCGTCGGGGTGGCGATGGGCGTCAGCGCGATCCCGGTCATCGCGAAGACCCTGCTCGACCTGAACCTGATCCATCGCAACGTCGGGCAGCTCACCCTGGCCGCGGCGACGATCGACGACGTGTTCGGTTGGCTCATGCTCTCGGTCGTCGCGAGCATGGCGGCCACCGGGGTGCACGCCGGTAGCGCCGTACTTTCGGTCCTGCGCCTGATGCTGTTCGTGGCGCTCGCCCTGGCGGCCCGCTCGCCGGTACGGGCACTGCTGCGACGGACGAACCAGGCCGAACCGGCCGCGCTGCTCGCCACCGCCGTCGTCATCGTCCTGGTCGCGGCGGCCGCCAGTCACGCGCTCGGTCTCGAAGCGGTGTTCGGCGCGCTCATCGGCGGACTCCTCGTCGGCTCCTCGGGCACCGTCGACCTCGGCAAGCTGGCGCCGCTGCGCACGATCGTCATCGCCGTACTGGCGCCGCTCTTCTTCGCCACCGCCGGGCTGCGCCTTGACCTCACCGCGCTGGGTCGGCCCATCGTGCTCCTGTCGGCCTGCGTCGCGCTCGCCGTCGCGGTCCTCGGCAAGGTCGCCGGCGTGTTCGTCGGGGCCCGGCTCAGCGGGCTCAACCCCTGGGAGAGCCTCGCGCTCGGTGCCGGCCTGAATGCCCGCGGCGTCATCCAGATCGTGGTGGCGACCGTCGGGCTGCGGCTCGGCGTACTGACCACGGTCACGTACACCATCGTCATTCTCGTCGCCATCGCGACATCGCTGATGGCGGCGCCGATACTGCGGCTTGCGATGCGCCGGCTCGACCAGACCGAGGAGGAGGAGCTTCGCCTGCGCGACCGCGCCGCGTTCAATGGCATCCACACCTTGTAGCGGAGGCAGCATGCTCATCAATGACCAACACGCGATGACGTCGGCGGAGGTCGCCGACTTCTGGCGCAACGGGTTCGCCGGGCCCTTCCCGCTACCCGTACCCGACGACGAGTTGGCCGAGCTCGGCAACCGTTGTGAGCGGATCGTCGTCGAGCGGCACACCCAGCCGCTGTACGGCCGGTACGCCTTGCGGGACTGGCACCTCGTCGATCCCGACCTCGAGCGCGTCTTCACCCAGGACGCGATCGTCCAGCGGGTGGCCCAGTTGCTCGGCCCCGACCTGGTGTTGTGGCGATCGAAGATCTTCTACAAGCCGCCGGGTGCGGATGCGATCGGCTGGCACCAGGAGTGGGGGAAGTTCGACGGAGAGGAGATCGGCAACTCGACGCCGTCCCTGCAGCCCCCCGTCGCCGGCGAGGACATCTGGGACCTCACCGTCTGGGTGGCGCTCGACGACGTCACGCCGCAGAACGGTCCACTGCAGTTCGCCGCCGGTACGAACACGACCAGGGTGCCCTGGGTGAAGGTGCCCATGACCCAGTCGGCGTTCTACGAGGAGCCGTTCCACGGCCTGTCCAAGGAGCAGATCGTGGAGCGTACCCAGCGCAGCGAGCTCGTACTGGACATCGACACCGCGGACTGGCTCGACGGGTACGACGTGGCGGCGGCGAGCCGGGACGAGCTGACTGATTTCCTCGACCGCCGGTTCGACCAGTTGCTGGCGAAGTTCACCGACTTCAACCCCGATCCGGACTCGGTCGCCACCATGGTGATGCCGCGCGGCGGCTTCGTCATCTTTAGCGAGCGCACCATGCACGGCTCGCCACCGAACAACTCGGACCGCCGCCGGATGGCGGTCAACTGCCGGATCGCCAAGGCCGACACGCTGGTGTACCCGGGCCGGCTGACCGGGAACATGATCGACGGCTCGAACCTCGATATCAGCAACCACGAGAGCCTGCTGGTGGCCGGCAGCGCGATCGAGGAGCGCAACGCGATCCGGCGCTAGACCACAGAGCTACCGCGCACCAGGGGCACACGGGCACCGCGGCCACGACTGGCCGGCCGCGGTGCCCGGATGCCTCACTTCCGGGCGGTCGGGCGGTCCGGCCTCAGCGGTCGAACTCACCGTCCCGGGCACCGCCGACGAAGGCGGCCCACTCCACGCGGGGGAAGATCAGGGCAGGGCCGTCCGGGTGCTTCGAGTCCCGTACGGCGACAACGCCGTCGACGAACGCAACCTCTACGCAGTTGTCACAGTTCGGACCGCTGCGGGTGCTCTTGCGCCAATACGCTCTGCCCAGATCTACCCGATACCCCTCGGTCGTGATTTCCACAACGGCTCCTTTGCCAGTCTGGCGATGAGAGACACGGACTCCTCCGGTCGGAGGGCCGCTGCGCGGATGTGGTCGAAGATGAACCGGTACTTCTGCAGCTCCTCGGTCTTCTCCAGGAACAGGCCGCCGGTGGCGTTCTCCGCGAACACCACATCGGTGTCGGCCTGCTGCGCGAAGTTGAGGATGGCGAACGTGCCGTCCATGCCGGCGTGGGCGCCGGCCTCGAACGGCAGGATCTGCAGCGTGACGCTGGGCAGTTCCGCGGCCTCCGCGAGGCGCGCCAACTGCCGGCGCATCACCGCATCACCGCCGACCGGACGGCTGACGACGGCCTCGTCCAGCACTGCCCACAGGGTGACCGCGTCCTCCTGCTGCAACAGACTCTGCCGCTGCATCCGGACGCGGACCCGGCGCTCGACCTCGTCGATGCTGATGTCGGGCCGGGCCGCCCGGATCATCGCGCGCGCGTACTCCTCGGTCTGCAGCAACCCGGGTACCACCTGCTGTACGTACTCCCGGATGGCCTGTGCCTCCGTCTCCAGCCCGACATAGGCGCTCGTGAGCACCATGCTGTACGGATGCCACCAACCCTTGAGCCGCGCGTCGCGGGCAATCTGCACGAGCTCGTCGCACTCCGCGCCAGTGACGCCGTAGAGCTCGAGCATGTCGCGAACATCGCGCGGCGTCACCCCGGTGTGCCCGGTCTCGATCCGGGAGATCTTCGAGGCCGAGCACTCCAGCCGCTCCGCCACGTAGTCGATGGTGACGCCGGCCGCCTCACGCCGGCGCCGTAGCTCGAAACCGAGCCGTCGACGGCGCACCGTCGGTGAGCGTCGCTCGGTCACGAGTCACCTCCTACAGCGAAAACCGTCGATACGTACGACACGGTGGAGACCCGCCCGTATCGATGGGCAGCCCAGTCTCCCGTCTGGCCGCGGCGGACATCAAGTACGAATACGGGCTGCAGTCCGGCGGCTATCCAAACGCAACTTGCAACTTGCATTGATCATGGTAGTAGTGCACTCTGTCCGTGTGGTTTGGGTCACTCACGGTTCGCCGGAGCACATCCGGCACCGTGCGTGCCTTCGAGCACAACGCGTCTGGTGACCAGCACCAAGCCGCTGATCAGCTCGTTTTGTCCCAGCGATCGGACGAGCCGGCGGATGTGGGGCCAGCAGGGTTGCCGGATTCGGGTGCCACCACGTGATTCTCCGCGGCGGGCGCCCTGCCGTCGTTTGCAGACCGGAGCTACGGCGGTAGGTGGAATCCGCGGGGGTGGGGGCGTTGGTTGGACCGATCGTGTCGAGCACAGACGCGCACCGCTGCGACGCGTGACGTCCAACCAACGCCTGCGGCCCTCGATGCCGGTCGATCGGGTACGGCTTGGTTCGGGACAGGAGTCGAGGTGCTACCACGGTCCGGCGATGTCCTGCGCATCACCCGTGCGGCGAGTGTGCAGTTCATCGAACCGCTCTACTTCCGGGTGATCCGGGTACACGACTGGCCAACGTACCGCGGGTGGATCTGGCTCGACGGGTACGAGCTGGACGCCGCCGGCGACGCGGTCGAGCGGCGCTCGATCTTCGTCCAGCTGGCCGGGTTGCAGGGCGCGAACGGCGGCCCGTTCGCACGTACCGACGGCCAGAACCCGCGCCGCGGGCCGGCGGCCGACACCCGGCCCGGCCCCCGCAACCGGGCGCGCCAGTCGGTCCGGTGACGTCCGTCGAACAGCCCCGCGGGCGGCGGCGGGCCGGTTTAGGCTGAAAGCACCCTGCCGTGCGTTGGTTGCCCTCTCGTGGCCGGACCCCGGGGATCTGGGGGACGGTGCCATGGTGGAGTCATCGGTGCCCGGCCAGCCGGAGGCACGTCGGTCTCGCGCTGGCCGCCGCCTTGCGCTGAGCGCCGTCGGCGGCGTGCTCGTCGTCACCGTGGGCCTGAGCCGGCCGTACGCGAATCCGGCCGGCCGCACTGCCGAGCCGTCGCCGGCGGCGGGTGCCGTGAAGGCGCCCGCGCCGGCCACGGGTGGCGCGACGGCCACGGCCACGCCGACGACGCCGAAACCCACTCGACCGGCCGGCCGGCTCCGGGCCGGCGTACCCGAGCGGGCCGGCGTACCCGAACGGGCCGCGCCGGAGCGGCGGAGTCGCGCACGGTACGCCCCGGCCGACTTCACCAGGCCCCTCATCTACTCGGGAGCGCTGGCCCTCGCGCTCGCGTCGATCGGGCTCGTACTGGTCGGTTGGCGCCGCCGGCAGTGGTGACCCTCACCCGCCCGCGGTAACGGTCGGACTCGGCGCGCCGGTCGGTGACGGCGGTACGGGTGACGGGGATGGCGCCACTGCGACGATCAACGTGACGGTGCTGCCGACCGGCACCATCGTGCCCGGTGCGGGCGAGGCGTCGAGCACCGTACCGGGGGTGGCGCCCGGCGCGGTACGCGGCTGCGCCTGGGAGAGCAGGCCGAGCTGCCCGAGCAGCCGCTGCGCGTCGCTCACCGGCAGGCCGATGATCGCGGTCGGGATCGCGACCTGAGCGGTGCTCGGCGACGACGTCGGCGTCGCCGAGGGCGGCGCCGAGGGCGTCCGGCTGGGCGCCGGACTGGTCGGTGGTACCGGGACCGGCGGGTTGCCCTGCTGCGAGCGGGCGATGAGCCAGATGCCGAGCCCCAGCACGGCGAGCAGTACGAGCGCGAGCAGGGCGATGACGGCCGGGGCCCACCAGCGCCGCTGCCCGGAAGGCTCCGGCTCGGGCCAGGCCTCGGGGGCGACCTGCGGTTCCGCGGGCGGTACGCCGGCCCGTGCCGTCCACCTGTCCTGGTCCCGCCGCGCCCCGCCGGCCGGTGGCAGCACCGCGGTGTCCTCGCCCGTGGCCCACGGGTCGTGGGGCCCGGTGTCCCGGCGGGCCGGGTCGTTCGCGGCGGCCGGCTCCCGGGCGGCCGGAGCCACGCCACCCGAATCGGCGGCCGGATCCGGATCGCGCTCCAGGTCTCCGGCCGGCGGGTCGTCCCCCGGGCGCTCGTCGCGGGGCTGATCGGCCATCGCGCTCGTCCTCTCCGGGCGCAGCCGCCGTCGGCCCGACCCATCGGGCCAATCTCACCATGGGCCGACGGACCGCGCTGGTCGGTACCGGCTGGGCTACGAACTCGGCTTCGGGCTGGCCGACACCGGGGTACCGCAGTAGAGCCGGACGGTCTGGTTCCAGTGGACGGTCAGGTCGGTTGCTTCGGGGTCCTGCCTGACGACGACGCCCTGCCGGCCGGTGGGGTACTGCGGCGTGAGCCCGTGGTCCGCCACGATCGAGCCGGCCTGGTTGCAGGGCAGGCCCAGGACGCTCGGTACGGTCGCGAGCGGTGCCTTTCCGCGTACATAGAGCTTGACCGTGATGCCCTGCCGGACGAGCTGCCCGCCGGGCGGGACCGTACGCTCGACCGTCCGGTCGTCGCCGGATGCCGCGAAGAACACCTGCACCCCGAGGTTCAGGCTACGCAGCCGCTTGCGGGCCTGCTCGAAGTCGGTGTCGCGTACGTCGGGGAGGGGGAAACCGGCCGGGGTCACGGACGCGGCCGTCGGTACGACGCTCGGCTCGGCGACCGGCGGCTCGGATTCGCCGGGCGTGGCGGGGCTGCTGGTCGGCGGCGGCGTCGAGCCGTCACCGGCGGTGCGGTCCGCCAGCAGCCACCCCGCGGTCGCGCCGATGACCGCCAACCCGAGGACCGCCGCGACGATCGCGGTGACCAGGCCCTTCCTGCTGCGCTGGGCCTGCGGCTCGCCCGGAGCGTCCCAGGATCCGTACGGCTCACTCATGCACTCCTCCTCGACCCATCGAGTGTGCGCTGTGCCCGCAATGCCGCACAGCCCCCGGTCGGGCGCTCGACACCGCCGCCCGGTCGCCGGCGTCGGGGTCGCCCGGGTTGGTCGGTTCGGCGTACGCTGCCCGGCATGGCAGCACGTGGCTGGGGAGGATCCCTCGCGACCGCAGTCGGGGTAGCTGCCGGGGCGGGGGCCGCGCAGCTCGGCCTGGGCTACGGGCTCGGCATCATCTCGTGGCAACCGAACACCGACGGGCAGACCGCGACCTGGGTCGCGAGCCTGGCCTGGACGGCCTGGATCGCCGCGACCTCGGCCGTCGCGGGTGCGTACTGCGCCGACCGGCTCAGCCCGACCGCAGCGTCCACACTGGAGAAGAGCCCGGGCCGGCTCGGCACCGCGCTCTGGCGGATCGCGCTGGCCATCTCATCCGGCGTCGGCGCGTCGATCACCGTGGCGCTCGTCGCGGTGCCCGCCCGGGCCGCCGTCCGGTTCAACGACTCCTCGCCCCAGACGACAGCCGGCGCGTACGCGGTACTCGGCGTGATCCTCGGCCTGCTGATCGCGATCGGTGCGCTCGCCTCGCGGGCCATCGCGGCCAACGTGATCGCGTCGGTGAGCTGGCTCTGGCTGCTCGCGATCGTCGCGGTGATCGACGGGGTGGCGGCCGGCCGCGGCATCAAGGCCGCCCAGCTCGGCGTCTGGCAGTTCACCCTGTCCGGCCCGCTGACCCGCAACGTGCACGTGTGGGATGCACTGCTCACGCTCGCCGCCGCCCTCGTCATCGGCGCACTCGCCGCGCTGCCGGCCGCCCGGCGCGGCGACAACGGCGTCGGGATCGCCATCTCCGGCGCGATGGGGCCGCTGCTCGTCGCGGCCGCGTACTTCCTGGCGGCCCCGAAGCTGTCCGGGGTGGGCGCGGACGAGATGTCGCCGTACCTCGTCGCGCCGTACGCCGTGATCGCCGGGCTCGCCGGCTCGGTCGCGGTGGCCGGGCTCGCCCCGCGGATCCAGAAGCTACGGCTGGCCGGCGCCCGACCCCGGCCGACCAAGCCGATACCGGCGCAGCCAGGCGAGTCGCTGCCGGCCGGCGCGTCCGCGTCGGCCGCGAGGGTCGACGCGGACTCCAGCGACCGGGCCGGTGGTTTCGGCGCGGCGAAGTCATCGCTCTGGCCGGACGACCCGAAGAGTGGGACGAACCCGACGGGATCGCCGGCCAGGACGGGCACCGCGACGGCGAGCACACCGAGCACCGCCACGCTGACGCCGAAGGGCAAGCGCGGCCGCGGCCGGGGCTAGCCGGGCGGTACGACGACCAGGCCGGCCGGGCCGGCGTTGCGGGTCATCAGGTACCGGGCGATGCGGTCGTACGCGCTCTGGTAGGTCGTACGCAGCGCGGCGGGTGTGGTCGGGTCACCGAGCACGACCGGCAGGTCGACGAGCCGGATCTTCGGGCTGATGTCGACCCAGGTGGGTATCGCCTCCGCCCGGGTGATCCGCCAGGTGTGCGGTGCGGTCTCCGTAAACGTGATCCGCGCCATCACGCCCTCCCGGTTGTCGTTGATCGGCTCGGCGTGCCGGGCGAGCTCGTTGCCCATCCCGTAGACGACCCATTTGTCGCCGACCTTCTCGAACGGCTGCACGACGTGGGCGTGATGCCCGAGCACGAGATCGATGTCGGGCGACGCGATGATCTGTGCGGCCCACTTCTGCTGGTTGGCGTCGGGTGCGTGGCTGTACTCCGTACCCCAGTGCAGGCTCACCACGACGATCTCGGCGCCGGCCAGGCGAGCCAGGTGCGCGGCGGCGATGATCTTATCTGGCTCGATCAGGTTGGCGAGCCACTCCCTGCCCGGGGGTCGGGACAGACCATTGAAGCCAAGGGCGTACGACAGGTGCGCCACCTTGATGCCCCGGACGTCGTAGATCTTCGGCGTAGCGGCCTCCGCCGCGCTGCGGGCACTGCCGGTGTGGCCCAGGCCCGTCGCCTCCAGCGCCTCGATCGTCCGGGTGACGCCCTCGACGCCCTGGTCGATCGTGTGGTTGGAGGCGGTGGAGCAGCCGTCGAACCCGGCCGCCTTGATCCCCGCGGTCACCTGTGGCGGGACGCTGAAGGTCGGGAAGCCGAGGAACGGTCCACCCGGCCGGGCGACCGGCGTCTCCAGGTGGCAGAGGGCGAGGTCGGCGGCGGAGATCGCCGGGGTGACACCGGCGAACATCGGCGCGAAGTCGTACCCGGCCCCGCCGGCCGCCCTCGCGTCGGCGGCCGCCTGTTGCCACACGTCCGGGTGGACGAGCACGTCACCGGCCCCGAGCACGGTCAGCGTGCGCGGGCCGGTCGGCGTAACGCTCGCCGCCGCGGTCGGCGTGGATACAGCTCCCGCGGTGCGGTGCGGCTGCGGCCGGAGCTGCCGCCAGCCGGCGACCAGGACGAGCGCGCCGATCAGGAAGCACACGACGGCCGCCACGATCGGCAGCCGGCGGCGCCGTCGAGGTCGGCCGGTCCTGGTCACCGGCTCAGGGTACGGCCCAGGTGGGTCGCCCTCAGTCCCGCGGCCAGGTGTGCACCGGCTCGTTCGTACGGGCATATTCGGCGTACCGCCGCGCCATCTCGTGCAGGGCGGCGGGCCGGTCGAGCCCGCGGGCCTGTGCCGCAGCCACCGCCCCGGCCTGCCAGACGGCGCCGTTGCAGCCGGTGACACAGCGCTGCTCGATGACACCGAGCAGCCGGTCCCGGATGGCCGCCGGTACGCCGAACTTGTCCAGCCCGCGCGCCGCCATCGGCAACAGGAGATCCAGGACCAGCTCGGTGGCGCGTACCTCGCCGCGGCGCGGCCAGACCAGGCTGGCCACGATGCCCGCGCGGGCGGCCGCGTGGAAGTTCTCCTCGGCCGCCGAGAACGTCAACTGCGTCCAAATAGGACGGTCAGCCTCACACAGCTCCCGTACGAGGCCGAAGTAGAACGCCGCGTTGGCGAGCAGATCGGCGATGGTCGGGCCGGCGGGCAGCACGCGGTTCTCCACCCGCAGGTGCGGGGAGCCGTCCATGATGTCGTAGACCGGCCGGTTCCACCGGTACACGGTGCCGTTGTGCAGCCGAAGCTCGCCGAGGCGCGGCACCCCGCCCGAGCGCAGGACCTCCAGCGGGTCCTCGTCGTCGCAGATGGGCAGCAGCGGCGCGAAGTACCGTACGTTCTCCTCGAACAGGTCGAAGATCGACGTGATCCACCGCTCGCCGAACCACACCCGCGGCCGTACGCCCTGGGCCTTCAGCTCGTCCGGCCGGGTGTCGGTGGCCTGCTCGAACAGCGCGATGCGGGTCTCGGCCCAGAGCTGCCGGCCGTAGAGGAACGGCGCGTTCGCCCCCATCGCGAGCTGTACGCCGGCGATGGCCTGGGAAGCGTTCCAGTAGCTGGCGAACGCGTCCGGCGCCACCTGCAGGTGGAACTGCACGCTCGTGCAGGCCGCCTCGGGCGCGATCGAGTCGGTACGCAGCTGCAGGTGCTCGACGCCGCGGATGTCGATCCGCATGTCGTCGCCGCGGGCGTTGATGATCTGCTCGTTGAGGATCCGGTACCGCGGGTTGCTCGACAGGTTCTCCAGGACGGTATGCCGCTGGGTCAAGGTGGGCAGGATGCCGATGAGTACGACCGCCGCGTCGAGCTTGCGGGCGCGCTCGTCGGCCCGGCCGATGCTGTCGCGCAGCACCTGCTCGTACTCGTCGAAGCCGAGGCCCTCGATCAGCCGCGGCTGCGCGTTCAGCTCGAGGTTGAACTGCCCGAGCTCGGTCTGGAAGGTGGGGTCGGCGAGCTGCTCCAGCACCTCGGCGTTGAGCATCGCCGGCTCGGCGTCCGCGTCGATGAGGTTCAGCTCGATCTCCAGCCCCGTCATCGGGCGATCGGTGTCGAACCGGAACTCGTCCAGCATCAGCGCGAACACGTCCAGGCAGCGCCGTACCTTCAGGCGGTACCGGATGAGGTCGTCCCGCGTGAACGACGACGAGGAGACGCTCTTGCCCATGGGGCCTCCTCCGCGAGCGGCGGTGCGTGAGCGAGGCTCCCAGGTTATACGCTGCGGGGCGGCCTCCTCACCGTCTGCATAGGTGAGAAGGACGCCCCGTCGCGTCTACTGGTCCGGTCAGTCCTGACGGACCGCCTCTGCCTCGATCTCAATGGTGACCTTCTTGCCGACCACCACGCCACCGGTCTCCATGGCGAGATTCCAGGTGATGCCGAAGTCCTCCCGGTCGATCTCGGTACGCGCCGAGAACGCGACGACCTCCTTGCCCCACGGGTTGACGGTGACCCCGTCGAAGTCCACGCGGAGCGTGACCTCCCGGGTGACGTCCTTGATCGTGAGGTCACCGACCAGCGTGAACGAGGTGTCGTCCAGGTTGGTCAGCCGGGTGCTGACGAACGTCAGCGCCGGGTACTTCTCGGCGTCGAGGAAGTCGCCGCTGCGCAGGTGCGCGTCGCGGTCGGCGGAGCCGGTCGCGATCGTCGCGGTGTCCATCGTCGCGGTCACCGCCGACCGGGTCGGGTCCTCGGCGAAGGTGATCTCGCCGGAGACGCCGGTGAAGCTACCCCGAACCTTGCTGATCATCAGGTGCCGGGCGACGAAACCGACCCGCGTATGGGACGCGTCGATCACGAACGTACCGGGCGCCGGGATGGTGGTGCCCTGCCACCTGCGGGGCGTATGGGTTGATGTGCTCATCAGAAATGCAGTCCCTCCGGACATGTTGTCGACAGGTTCGAGCCGGTATCTGACTCAACAACAATACGCACGACAACATTCTACGTGTCAAGTACTGCTAGACTGTGAGCTGTGACCCAGCCGCTCGACGACCCGCGCATCACCGCCATGGGCCTGCTGTCCGAGGCGTACTCCGGGCTGACCGCGCGCCTGGCCAACCAGTTCGCCGAACACGGGATCTCCACGGTCGAGTTCGAGGTGCTGCTGCGGCTCGCCCGCTCGCCCGGGCACGCCCTGCGCATGACTGATCTGGCGGCCCAGACGTCACTGTCGACGAGCGGCGTCACGCGGGTCGTCGACCGGCTGGAGCGGGACGGCCTGGCCCGCCGCGAGGCCTGCGACAGCGACCGGCGCATCTCGTACACGGTGATCACCGAGCGCGGTCAGGCCCGGCTGCACGAGGTGCTGCCCGGGCATCTCGAGCTGGTCGAGCGGTGGTTCACCGGACTGCTGCCCGCCGACGAGCTGGCGACGCTCCTGGACGGCCTGCGTACCGTGCGGGACGCGGTCCGGCCGGGCGCGACCTGCGGTGCCGACGGCGTACCGGCCCCTCGCGGCGCTCACGCGGCCTGAGCCGCCAGGCTGCTGGACTGGGCGGCCGGGTGCGTGCCGGACGACCGGCAGAAACAGCGGCAGAACCGGGGGCAAAGCTCGGGCGCACCAGGCCGAGCCGGACAAACACCGTGCAACTGCCCGGTACGCTCGCGCGTCGGGGGACGCCGAGGGGGTGGGTTTCGGCGCGGGCGGTAGACGGGGAGGACCACGGTCCGGGGGGACACCGCCCGCGCCGAGTCACCGCCGGCAGCCCGGCGGAACACCTGGTAGAGCCAGCGATCGATCAGTCGGCGGCCGGGTCGCCGAGCAGCCCGCGCTCCCGTGGCAGCAGGGCGATTCCGCCGTACCGGCAGACCTCGGCGAGCCGGCGCAGGACGCCCGGCCGGTCGGCCACCGGCACGCTCGCGGCCAGCCCAACCAACGCCTCCACCCGGTAGCGGGCATCGTGCCGCCCGGCGCTCGCCGCAGCGGCGGCGGCGAACCGCTC
>JAEHDK010000550.1 GCA_016880465.1 Micromonosporaceae bacterium | reverse complement strand
GTCACCCGGATGTTCGCGCCGCTGCCGGCGCCGAGGCTGGACCGCATGGACAACGTGGTGGAACTCGACGGGGTGACCCGCATCTACGGCTCGCGCCGCCGGCCGGTGACCGCCCTGCGCGGCGTGTCGCTCGCCGTACCGGCCGGCATGTTCGTGGCGGTCATGGGGGCGACGGGATCAGGAAAGAGCACGCTGATGCACTGCGCGGCCGGGCTGGACTGGCCGACGTCCGGCCGGGTCCGACTGGCGGGCAGGGACGTCACCCGGATGCGGGAGGGCGCGCTGACCCGGCTGCGCCGCGACCAGGTGGGTTTCGTCTTCCAGTCCTACAACCTGCTGTCAGAGCTGACGGTACGGCAGAACGTCCTGCTGCCCCACCGCCTGGGCGGCCCGCGGCCGCGGCCGCTCGACGAGGTGCTGGCTGAGGTCGGCCTGGCCGGGCTGGCTGACCGGCCGGTCGGCGAGCTGTCCGGCGGTCAGCGCCAGCGCGTCGCCATCGCCCGGGCCCACGCCGGCCGTCCCGCCGTGGTGTTCGCGGATGAGCCGACGGGGGCATTGGATCCGACGACCGGTGGGAAGGTGCTGCCGCTGCTGCGTACCGGTGTGGACCGGGCCGGGGTGACGGTGGTGATGGTGACTCACGACCCTGCCGCCGCGGCCTGGAGTGACCGGCTGATTGTGTTGCGCGACGGCGAGATCGTCGCAGACGGTGTCACGCCGGACCCGCCCACCATCGCCGAGCGGCTGCGGGCGGTTTCGGGCGATCTGGCGGTGACGCGATGACCTCGGGGCTGACCAGGCAGGCGCTGCGCAAGCAGCCGTGGGCCTTCGCCGGGCCGTTCGTCACGCAGTGCCTCGCCGCGGCGTTGGTGTCCGGCGGGCTTGGCGCCAGCTCCTCGCTGTCCGGCGCGCGGCTGGCCGCGGCCGAGCGGCGGGCGCTGACCGACAGCGACATCCCCGAGATGGCCGGTCTGTTCGTGGTGGTGTCGGTGTACCTGACCATGCTGATCGTCGGGCTGACCATGACGTCGTCGATCGCCCGGCAGTCGCGGGACATCGCGTTGGTGCGAGCGATCGGCGCCACCCCGGGCCGGGTGCGCCGCGCGGTCGCCGCGCAGGCCGCCGTGGTGGCGGTACCAGCGACCCTGCTGGGGGTACCGCTGGGTGCGCTGCTCGCCCGCGCGTGGCTTGCCGGTCTCACCGGACACGGGGTGATCCCGCCTGGCGTGATGTTCCACCCGTCGGGTGCCGCGCTGCCCGCCGCGCTGGCCATCACGGTGGGGGCGTCGCTGGTGGGTGCGCTGGTCGCCGCGGTGCGCCCGTCACGGGTACGCCCGGCGGTGGCGCTGACCGAGGCGGCCGTCCCGCGACGCCGGGTCAGCGTGGTGCGCACCGCGATCGGGCTGGTTCTCATGGCCGGCGGCGTGGTGCTGTCGATCCTGATCGCGAACGGCGACCCGGCCAAGGCGGACGCGTCGAGCTTCTTCACGATGCTGGCGATGTGCGTCGGGGCCGGCTTCCTCGGCCCGGTGCTGCTGCGGCTGACCGGCCCGCTGGCGCGGCTGTTCGGGGGTACCGGGGCGCTGGCCGCGGACAGTCTCGCGGTGCGCGCGAAAGCGCTCTCGGGTGCGCTGGTACCCCTGGTCCTCGCGATCGCGTTCGCCGTGGTGAAGGTGGTCACGCACACCACCTCCGTCCATGTGCACGGCGTACCCGACCCGGCGGCGCAGGTGTGGACCGAGTACTCCGGGACCGCGGTCTACGTCGCCTTCGCCGCGGTGGCCGCGGTCAATACGCTGGCGACGGTGCTGCTGGCGCGGCGCCGCGAGCTGGCGGTGACCCGGCTGGTCGGGGCGAGCCGAGCCCGGGCGCTGGCCGTGGTCGTCTGCGAAGCTCTGGTGGTGACGGTGACAGGCCTGGTGGTGGGTACGGTGGTCGCGATGGCGACGATGGTGCCGATGCTGCACGGGATGCTCGGCACCTGGACGCCGTACCTGCCGCCGGGGCAGCTGGCCGCCGGGTTCGCCGCGGTGACCGGGCTCGTCCTGCTGGGCACCGCGGTGCCCGCGCTGGTCGCGATGCGCCGTCCGCCGGTGGAGTCCGTGGCGGTCGACCCGTGAGACGGGTGGCCGTCGCGGTGCTACGCGCGCCGGTGGCCGCCCGTACCTGGCGCGAGGTCGGGTACGCGGTCACCGGCACCGTGCTGGCCGTGCCGACGTTCGCGCTCGCCGTGCTGGGGCTGGTGTTCTCCGCCCTGTCGGCGCTGACGATCGGGCTGCCGCCGCTGACCGGCGTGCTGCTGCTGGGCCGGCTCACCGTGCGGTACTTCCGCGGGCCGGCCCGGCTGTTCCTCGGCTGGACGTGGCCGAACCCACCGCCCGTACGCCGGCGGGGGCCCGGCCCGGTGCGCCGGGCCCGCGCGGTGCTGGGCGACGTCATCGGCTGGAAGGCCCTCGTGTACTGCTTCGTCCGGCTGCCACTCATGACCGCGGCGACCTATTTCGGTGGGTTACTCATCACGGTCGGCGCGCTCAGCGCCACCTATCCCCTATGGTCGCGCTGGTTCCCCGGCACCTCCCCATGGGGCGGCTCGTGGACCACGGCGGCCGAGGGAGTGGCCGCGCTGTTCGTGTTCCCCTGGTATTTCCGGCTCATGGTGTGGCTGGACCGGCAGCTGGTGCGGGCG
>JAEHDK010000055.1 GCA_016880465.1 Micromonosporaceae bacterium | reverse complement strand
GACGCGGCCGCTGCGGTCGCGAGCAGCAGCCGTGCCGATGAGGTGCGACGCAACACCAGAAGCATCGGCCACCGTCCGTCGTCGATAGGTATCGACTACTGGAACCAGCCGGCGGTACGTCGAGGTTCATCGTCGGAGGTCCTCGTAATCTTCTCGTGGCCCAACCGATACCGTGCCGTTCCGACCCCACCCCGCCGTGCCAGTGGCGGACTCCGCGTGGCCGGCGCGCGCGGCCCGGCGGCGGGTTAGGCTGAGCGGCATGACAGCGCAGGAGGAGGAGGTCCTCGACAGCCCGTCGAGCTGGGTCGCCGAGCACATCCACCGGTACGTCCAGAGTGATGGCGCGAACGGTCACGAGTGGCGGCCGGGGGTTCCGACTCTGCTGCTGACCACCCGCGGGCGCCGGTCGGGCCGGCTCCGCCGTACCGCGCTCATCTACGGCCGCGACGGCGACCGCTATCTGATCGTCGCCTCGCTGGGCGGTGCACCGCGACACCCGGCCTGGTACCTGAACCTGGTCGCTGATCCGGAGGTCAGGGTGCAGGTCGGCCCCGACACGTTCACCGGCCGCGCCCGGCCGGCGACCGTCGACGAGAAGCCGGCCCGGTGGCGCACGATGGCGGAGATCTGGCCGGACTACGACAAGTACCAGGAACGCACAAGCCGGCAGATCCCCGTGGTGATCATCGAGCGGACCGGCTAGCGCGGGTACGCCTCGTCTGACTTCATCGATCCGTAACGGGCGGCCCACCCTCGCTCCGTACGATGTGCGGATGCCGGTCGACATGCTCGCGCGCCAGGCAACCACGAGAGTCTGGCTCGGCCTTGGGCTCGTCGTCGCCGTGCTCCTGGTCGCCAACCTGCTGAACAACACGGTGTTGCGGCCCGGTGCGGCGTTCGCCGGGGCGATCGAGATCGTCCTGCTGGCCGTGCTCGCCAGGTGGCTCGTGCTCCGCCCGGCGGACGTGGGGTTCGCGCGGGGCAGCTGGGCGCGGGGGACCCGCTGGGCCGCCGCGGCGGCCGGCGTCGTGCTGGCGCTCTACCTGATCGGTCTCGCGATACCGGCCACCCGTACGGCGTTCCTCGACCGGCGCGGCGACCTGAGCCTCGGCCACGCGGCGTTCAGCGCGACGGTCCCCGTACTGCTGGCCACCGTGCTGCTGGAGGAGTTCGCCTTCCGCGGTGTCCTCTGGGGGCTGCTCTGCCGGCTGCGCGATGCCGGGTTCGCCACGGTCGGCTCTTCCGTCCTCTTCGGACTGTGGCACGTGCTGCCCGCGCTCGACCTGGTCGGCGAGAACGCGGCGGCCCGGCAGGTGCTCGGCACGAGCCCGGCCAGCACGGTCGGCGCCCTGGTCTTCGGCGTGGTCTCGACGGCGATCGCCGGGCTCGTCTTCGGTGAGCTGCGCCGGCGCAGCGGCAGCCTGCTCGCGCCGATCGGCCTGCACTGGGCCACGAACGGGCTCGGCTACCTGTTCGCGGCTCTGGCCTGGACGCTGCCCGGCGCCCGCTGACGAGCGCCGGACAGCCGTCCCGCTTACCGGATGATTACCCGGATCAGGCCGACCGGGTCGCCGGCCTCGGTGCCGACGGCCACGCCGACCGCCTTGAGCGGCTCGGTCTGCGGGCTCGCCGCAGACCGGCCGCCAGCGAGTAGTCGCTGCACGTCGACGTACAACACCATGGTCGCGTTCTTCGGCGCACCGGACAGCGCGTCGCGGTAGAGCGGCTGGCTGGCCAGCGTGCCGTTCCCCGCCGCGTAACCCGCTGTCGTCGCCGTCACCGTATTGCCCTGCGAGGTGACTGTCACGCCGGAGCCGAGCTGCTTCAGCGCCTCGGTCAACGCGGCCGCCTTGTCGGCCGAGGTCACCGTGGCCGAGGCCGACAGGGCCGGGACGTTCTTGGCAAAATCGGTCGCCGCGACCGTGATCTGGGCACCGCTGAGGGCTCTGATCGCGTTGCCCACGGCCGCCAGCGGCTCCATCGACGCGCGTGCCTCCGCGAGCTCTTCCGGCGACGGCTTCGGCACGCCGAGCCCGGGCGGCCGGTCGCCCACGTCGGGCGGCAGCTGCGCCGGGTCGGTGCCCAGCAGCCCCTTGGTCAACTCCTGATCGAGGTCGCTGAAGCGGAACGCACCCGCCACGGCGGAGTTGCCGGGGAGGGCATCGACCGCCGATCTCACGCCGCCGACCGGTCCGCCCCCGCCGATGCCGAAGCCGCGGAACCGGATCTCGACGCCGTCGCCGGTTGCCTGGGCCCCGAGGATTATGTGTCCCTTGAGATCGGCAAGGCGGTCGAGCGGGCTGGCCCCCGTCGGGCCGCCCACGGACGGCCCGCCCATCGGCCCACCAAGCAGTGACCCGAACACGTTCGATACGCCGTCGCCGATCCGCTGCAGGTCGGCCCATGCGATCGCGGTCTGCTGAGTGGGCAGCCACTGTACGCCCTGATGGAACTTCTCGTTCTTGGCGAGGCTCTCGCGCCGGGCGTCGGCCTGCGCCGCCTCCGCCGTGGCCTGTGCGCCGTTGCCGAGCGCCACCAACGCGTAGCCGTCGTTGACGACGAAGCCGAAGGTTCCCGCCTTCCTGGCATGCGCCAGCGCGTCGAGCCCACGGCGCGCCGCGGCATCGTCCTTCGAGGCGAGCGTCACGACGGCGCCCATCTTCTTCTTGGCGTCCAGCCAGGCGCCGACGCCGATCCGGTCGGCGAACCACGGCGCGATATCGGCCTGGTACGTCTTGTCGTCGACGTCGAGCGCGCTGAAGATCCCCTTCTTCAGCTCGCTGACGACGTCCTTGCCGGACGACTGTGGGAACTTGTGCGCAAGGTCGTTGATTTTCAGTTTCTGCCCGTACCCCGGCGAGAGGTCGAGCCGGGCGAACGCCACCACGGTGGACGGCATGGCATCCTCGGGCTGCGCGCCGGTGCCGTACCAGAGACGGACTCCGGCATAAGCGGCGCCACCGAGCACCAGCGCGACCACCGCCGCCACGGCGATCAGGATCGTGGTACGCCGCCGCCGGCGCCCGCCCGCGACCGCTACGCCGTCTGGTGCGAGGTAATCCGGCGGGACACTGGCCGAGCCGAGCAGGTCGAAGCCGGGAGGCGGCGCAACCGGAGCCGATGGGTAGGACCACGGGCTGGGTTGCGCCGGCTGGGCGGGTGGTTGGGTCATGGCTGTCCTCCCCCGTCAGACGAGTCCACCTGATCGTAGGGCATCACATCGACCGCCTGTGGTCCGCTCGGCCCCGGGGGCCGCGCGACCGCGTTACAGCCCGGAGAGGCGTTGGCCAGCCCGTACCACGGCCATCGCATGGCGGTCGCCCGGCCGGCGGCCCATCCGCTCGATCGGTCCGGAGACCGAGATGGCCGCTATCACCCGGCCGGTGCGGTCACGGATCGGCGCGGACACCGAGGCGACGCCGGCCTCGCGCTCGGCGATGCTCTGCGCCCACCCGCGCCGGCGGACCTCGGCCAGCGTCCGACCGGTGAACTTCGCGCGCGGCAGCAACGGCATGACGGCCTCCGGCGGCTCCCAGGCGAGCAGCACCTGAGCGCCCGAGCCGGCGGTCATCGGCAGGACGGCACCGATCGGCACCGTGTCGCGCAGCCCGCTGGCCCGTTCGGCCGCGGCCACGCAGATGCGCTCGTCGGCCCGGCGCAGGAACAGCTGGGCGCTCTCGCCGGTCGCATCGCGCAGGGCGCCCAGCATCGGCTCGGCGGCGTTGAGCAGGACGTCGGGCGCCGCATTTGCCAGCTCGCCCAGCCGCGGACCCGGCCGCCAGCGGCCATGGTTGTCCCGGACGAGCATGCGATGGGTCTCCAGGGCCTGCGCCAACCGGTGCGCGGTCGCCCGGGGCAGCTTGGTGCGCTCGACGAGCTCGGCCAGGCTTGCCCCGTCCACGCAGGCGGCCAGAATCACCACGGCCTTGTCCAGCACGCCCACACCGCTGATACTGTGTCCCACAAAGCGAAACTTACCTCCCAGATTTTAGGATGTCCAGATGGTGAGAGCCCCCCGCAAGCGAACTCTGCCGGAGAAGGTCTGGGACGCCCACGTGGTGCGCTCCGCCGACGGGGAGCCGGATCTGCTCTACGTCGACCTGCACCTGCTACACGAGGTGACCAGCGCGCAGGCGTTCGACGGGCTGCGGGCGGCGGGGCGGCGGGTACGCCGGCCGGACCTGACCATCGCGACCGAGGACCACAACACGCCGACCGACAACCTGGTGACGATCGCGGACCCGGTGTCCCGTACCCAGATCGAGGCGCTGCGCCGGAACTGCGCGGAGTTCGGGCTCCGGCTGCACCGGCTCGGCGACGCGAACCAGGGGATCGTGCACGTCATCGGGCCGCAGCTCGGCCTGACCCAGCCGGGCATGACGATCGTCTGTGGCGACTCGCACACCGCGACGCACGGCGCGTTCGGCGCGCTCGCCTTCGGGATCGGCACCAGTGAGGTCGAACACGTCCTGGCCACCCAGACGCTGCCGCAGCAGCGGCCCCGGACGATGGCGGTCACAGTGGACGGTGCACTCCGCCCCGGCGTGACGGCCAAGGATCTCGTCCTCGCGCTGATCGCCCAGGTCGGTACGGGCGGCGGGCGCGGGCACGTCGTCGAGTACCGCGGGCCGGCCATCGCCGCGCTGTCGATGGAGGGTCGGATGACGGTCTCCAACATGTCCATCGAGTGGGGCGCGAAGGCCGGCCTCATCGCGCCGGACGACACCACGTACGCGTACCTGGAGGGCCGGCGGTACGCGCCGACGGGTGCCGCGTTCGAGGCCGCCCTGGACTACTGGCGCAGCCTGCCGACCGAGCCGGGAGCCGAGTTCGACACCGAGGTACGGCTGGACGCCGCGACCGTCCCGCCGTTCGTGACCTGGGGTACGAACCCGGGGCAGGGCACCGCGCTGGACGGCGCGGTACCGGACCCGGCCTCGTTCCCGGACGCCGTTGAGCGCGCGGCGGCCGAACGCGCGCTGGAGTACATGGCGCTCCAACCCGGTACCGCACTGCGCGACATCCCCGTCGACGTTGTGTTCGTGGGCTCGTGCACCAACGGCCGGCTGGAGGACCTGCGCGCCGCCGCCGAGATCCTCCGCGGCCGCAAGGTGGCCGGCGGCGTGCGGATGCTCGTCGTACCCGGGTCGGCCGCGGTACGGGAGGCCGCCGAGCGCGAGGGCCTGCACGAGGTGTTCACCGCGGCGGGCGCCGAGTGGCGGTTCGCCGGCTGTTCCATGTGTCTGGGCATGAACCCGGACACGCTGCGCCCGGGCGAGCGTTCGGCGTCCACGTCCAACCGCAACTTCGAGGGCCGGCAGGGCCGGGGCGGGCGTACCCACCTCGTGTCTCCACCGGTCGCCGCTGCCACCGCGGTCGCCGGCCGGCTGGCCGCGCCCGCCGACCTGTAAGGGGCGACATGGAGAGCTTCACCGTGCACACCGGTACCGCGCTGCCGCTGCGCCGGTCCAACGTGGACACCGACCAGATCATCCCGGCCGGGTACCTCAAGCGGATAACCCGGACCGGGTTCGCCGACGGGCTGTTCAGCGCGTGGCGCGAGGATCCGGCCTTCGTCCTGAACAACCCGGCGTACGCTGGAGCGTCGATCCTCGTGGCCGGGCCGGAGTTCGGCACCGGCTCGTCCCGGGAGCACGCCGTGTGGGCCTTGCGGGACTTCGGGTTCCGCGCGATCCTCGCGCCGCGCTTCGGCGACATCTTCCGGGGCAACGCGCTCAACGAAGGTCTCCTGCCGGTGGAGCTCGAAACGCCCGCGGTCACGGCGTTGTGGGACCTCGTGGAGGCCCGGCCGGACCTGCCCATCACCGTCGACCTGGTGGCTCGTGAGGTCCACGGATCCGGCCTGAGCTGGGCGTTCGAGCTCGACGACTTCAGTCGATGGCGGCTGCTGGAGGGCTTGGACGACATCGACCTGACGCTTCGGCACGATGCCGCGGTTTCCGCGTACGAGGCCGACCGGCCGGGCTTCCTCCCGGTTGTGGCATAGCGGTTTCGGCCGACCCCGGGTCCTCCACCGGGCGGGAAAACGTTACGACACAACGACTATTTTCCGTCACATGTTTGTGTCCGGCGGACGTAGGGCATAGCGTGCGCGCAGAATGGCTCGCGTGAGTCCATCTCCATGTACGGGAGGGAAGAAGTGAACAAGGCCGAGCTCGTAGAGGCGCTCGCCGGACGCCTGGGGGACAAGAAGTCCGCGACTGCGGCGCTGGACGCCGTACTCGGGGAGATCCAGGCCCAGGTAACCAAGGGCGAGAAGGTCGCCATCACGGGGTTCGGGGTCTTCGAGAAGCGAGTCCGCGGGGCACGTACCGCCCGCAACCCGCGTACCGGTGAGGCCGTCAAGGTGAAGAAGACGTCGGTTCCCGCGTTCCGGGCGGGCGCCAGCTTCAAGGACATGGTTGCCAGCGGGCGCGTGCCCAAGGCTGCCGCCCCCGCCAAGAAGGCCGCCCCTGCCAAGAAGGCCGCGACGAAGACGACGGCGACCAAGGCCCCCGCGCGCAAGACTGCTGCCAAGACGACCCGCGCGGCGGCCAAGACGACGACCGCGCGCACGACGACGACCGCCAAGGCCGCCGCGAAGAAGGCGGCGGCCCGGAAGGCCCCGGCCCGCACGGCGCGCTGACCGCCACCCGGTAACGGGGTGTCCACCACACGGTTGGGCACCCCGTTCTCGTTGCGCGGCGGGTCAGCGGGGCAACGGGTAGCTGCCGGTCGGGTCCGGACCGGTGAAGGCGAGGATCCAGCCGGCTGCGCCGTCGGCGGCCCGCTGCGTACGGTCGCCCGCCCGCACTCCCGGCGGGACGACCGCAGCCGGCGCACACACCACCGCCGCGGCCGACTTCGCCAGCGTCCGTACGCGCGCCGCGACGACGGCCGGATCCGTACCGTCGTCGAACGCCGCGTCCACCTCGATCGGCAGATCGCCCGCGGCCGCGAGCGGTGCCAGCGTCGCGACGCAGCGCTCCGGCTGGGCGCAGACGAGTCGGGTCGGTGCGAACAGGGCCAGCTCGTCGGCGAGCCGGCGGGCCCGGGCGAGCCCGTCGGAGTCCAGCGCGCGCACCGGGTCCGGACCGGGCCACGGGCCGGGCTCGGCCGGGGCGGCTGGCCGTACCCACAGCACGATCGAGGTGATCGGCGGCAGGGCGGCGTAGGCCCGCAGCACGTCGGCGTCGTGCGGGTAGGTCAACACCGTCGCCGCCCCCGGCAGCGGTACCCAGCGCACCGAGTCCACTTCGGACCCCGGCGTGAACGGGTCGACCGCGAGAACCCGCATCACCCAGTACTCGACGATCTTCGGCAGCCCGCGGGAGAGGTACCGGGCCGCGCGGAGCGGCACCTGCACCGCCGCGCGTACCCCCGTCTCCTCGTGCACCTCGCGCACGGCGGCGGCGAGCGTCCGTTCGCCCGGCCGGAGCTTGCCCTTGGGCAGCGACCAGTCGTCGTACCGCGGCCGGTGCACGAGGCAGACCTCTATGCCGGTAGGGCCCGGCCGGGCGACCACGCCGCCCGCGGCCCGGATCGGAACCGATGCGGCCGCGTTCACTCCAGCCATGCGGT
>JAEHDK010000549.1 GCA_016880465.1 Micromonosporaceae bacterium | reverse complement strand
GCCGACCAGGATCAGGCGGGCCAGGCCGAACTTATCCCGCACCGCGTCGACCGCGGCGATGAACGCGGTCGGGTCGGCGGTGTTGCCGGGGAAGACCAGGATCGCGATCGGCCGCCCGACCGCGTCGGTGAGCAGCCCGTACTCGATCTGCAACTTGCCGCGCTTACCGTCGCGGGAGTGGCCGAGCTTGGCCAGTTCGCAGCAGGTGCCCTCCATCCACGACGAGGACAGGTCGAACATCGCGATGCCGCCCTCGGTGAGGTGGCGGCGGGCCAGCTGTGCCTGGATGTCGTCCTGGCGGGCCAGTAGCTCGTCCATCGCCGCGTACACCTCATCGGTGCTCGCGTCCGCCACGCCCAGGTCGTGGCCCAGTGTCACGTCGGCCCACCAGTCCACAGTGGCCAGTTTCGAGGCCGGGCGCACCACCTGCGACACCACCAGGGCCAGCGCCAGATCCCGCGCCCGCCCGGGCGGGCCGAGCAGCTCGACCAGGCCCAGCTTGCGGGCCTGCGCCAGGACCAGGGCCACGTGCCCGTGCGGCAGGCTGCGCGTGATCGTCAGCGCCGCCTCCGCCTCGACCAGGGTGCGCCCGGCCAGCACCGACCGCACCGCCTCCACGGCCGCGTCCGGCAGCGCCGTCAGGTTGGCCAGCGTCTGCTTGCCCACCTTCGCCCCGTCGCGGACCGACCGGCGCAGCAGCACCGAGCTGTACTCACGCGTCGAGCCGTCCTTGGCCGTGCGCCGACTCTTCACAATGTCTACATACATACCACCCGAACGTCGCCTACCCACGTACTGAGCCTAGCGGATCATCGCCACAATCCAAAGTAGATTACTGTCTACAATTTTGAGTCGCGAGAGGCCAACGCGCCTGGTCGGCGGTCAGATCAGCCCATCAAGATCACGTAAGTTCGGATTAGCCGAGCTGGGAGAGTGGAGTCGACACATGTGGTCGCGTTCGGTGTCGTTGCTTTCCGGGCACGGCGGTCGGGACCGGCTCGTTGCCGGGAGCGGTCACAGCGTGGACACGGCTAACCGTTCGGCGGTGGTTTGTGCGTTCTCAGGCGGTAATGGGTCAGGTTGGGCGGGGTCGGTGTCCGGGCCCCGTCTTGAGGGTGAACAGCGTGTGAACTGAGCACGGTGAGCGCATGATGGTCGCCAACAGAACCAGCGGGGGAGGTGCCGGACGTGACCTTGAGCGACCATTTCGAACGGGTAGCCGCCGTCTACGAATCGCTGCGCACCACTGACGAGGCGCCGGTGCACAGGATCCGCCAGCTTCTGCCTGACCGCTGCATCACCGGCCTCGACATCGGCTGCGGGACGGGACGGTACTCGCGGCTGCTGCGCAGGCTGCTGCCGGACGGCTCGCTGCTGGTCGCGGGCGACGTCTCGACGGCCATGCTGGCCGAGCTCAGGGCCGGCAACCACGGCCACGCCCGTGGCGTGGTGCCGCTGCTATCAACCGCCGAAGAGCTGCCGGTGCGGACCGCCAGCCTCGACCTGGTCACCGCATTCAACTGCGTTCATCATTTCGACCTCGGTCGCTTCCTGACCGCCGTCGCCCGGGTGCTGCGGCCCGACGGCCAGCTGTTCATCTACACCCGCAGCCCGCAGCAGAACGCGCGAACGATCTGGGGCCGCTACTTCCCGGGTTTCACCGAACACGAGCAGCGCCTGCACAGTGAAGCCGTGTTCCGCGGTGCTGTCAGGCGGACCGCCGGGCTCGAGTTGCTCGCAACACAGACCTTCAAGTATCCGCGCTCGAGCACCGTCGAGCGGCTCATAGCCCAGGCCGAGGGGCGCCACTACTCGACGTTCTCCCTCTACACGTCAGACGAGTTGCGGGCGTCCATCGCGACGTTCCTGGCCCGCCTGCCCAGCCCCGAGGTCTCTTGGGTTGACGAGCACCTCCTTGTCGTCGTCGGCGGCAGCCGCCGCAAACACGCGGAGCCCGCCGGCTCGAGCACCCTGGCGCGGGGCGGTCAAGGATCACGCCCTCCAGATCAGCGCCGGGCGCGCCGGTGAGGCTCCCAAGAGAGGCTCCCAAGAGCCCGGCGGCATCATCGAAGCAGATCTGGTTCTGCGCCCGCCCCTAGGGCATACATCATCATGCCGCTCAATGAGTTACAAAGCACGCACCGGCCGCCTGATGGTGTACCTAAGTCAGCACGGTCCTAGTAGGGTCGACGGCGACGCCGAGGCCGGCACCGGCGGCGATTTCCTGGCGAATCTCACGTGCGGCACGAGCGTGCCGGGTCGGCCTGGGCACCGTCGGTGGTGAGCTGTCCGAGCAGCGCCAAGGCCTGGGCCTCGCCAAACCGGTGGCCGGTCTCGCGGTGTCTGACCAAGGCGGCGGTGACGCTTTCGAGTGCGTCGTCGGTACGCCCGGCGGCGAGCTGTACGGCCGCCGTGACGGTCAGTGCCCTGCCTGCCAGCATGCGGTAGCCCCGGTCTACGGCGAGCGCGGTCGCCTCCTGGGCGTGGGTCAACGCGTCGGCGAGACGGCGATCTTGGGCGAGCGTTTCGGCGAGCGCGATCAGTGCCTCCACCTCGGGCCGGCCGGTCTCGGCTGGTGACGACGGCGAGGCAACCCGGGGCCCTCGCGAAGCACACGACTCAACCAGGTAGAGCCGTGCCCGCAAGGGGATCCTGCCCGGGAAACGCCTGCGCACGTAGAAACGCACGCGGTGCCGCCGGCCGCGGAAGGCGTCTCCCCTTCCGCGGCCGGATGGTTGACTAACTGTTCGGATCCGTCGAGCGCTCGAGCCGCTACCCGAAATGCCGCCTTGGCTTGGAACCAGCCGGACGACAGCGCAACGCGTTGTTCGATGACGGTCACGCCGCGTTGTTGCTATTCAACGGTGTTCGGGATGATCCGCGTGCGCCCGGCGGCGCACCCAGCATCATCAGGTCGTATAGCCGCTGAGCTATATGGCTGCTGTCGTTACTGATCTCCCTGATGCGCAGCAACGGCGGCCGCTCTCATCGGACCGCCCCTTCGTTGGCTTGGGGATCGGTCAGCGCGCTGTTGATCTGTGTGCTGCGCCGCGCTGCAGCGGGCGTGAGGCCTTAGCCAACGATGTCGTCGCCGCGGCAATGATCGACCGGCTCGTGCACCACGCCGAGGGCCCTCGCCCTCACTGGCGACTCCTACCACACCTGCAAACGCCGCGGAGCCGGCACGACCGCACCCCCGCCGTGGTCAGAGATCATCGAACGACTTCTGTGAAGGACTGCTATGACGCACCCCAACCGGTCATATCGGTGCTCTGGCGGCCGTTACCTCCTGGGCGTCAGATCGACCGCGCGTCATCGCTCGGGATCGCGCAGTGAGGTCGGGGACAGGAATGGCTGGAGTGGGCCGTCGTCGACGGTGCCCGGCAACCGCCGGGCCACCCCGGCGAGGAGGTCGGCGACCTGGACCCGCGGATCGTCCCGGGAGTCGACTGTCACCAGCCCGGCCAGCGGTGACACTGTGGCCGGCGACGCCGCAGCCTGGTCGGTACCTGCTGGTGACGAACCGGCGCCGTCGGCCAGTACCTGCTGGAGACGGCTCAACCGACCGGCCGTGAGGGCGCTTTGCTCGTCGTGGATCACCAGCACCTGCCGCCGTCCGCCGCTCCAGAACAAGACGGTCTCGGCCAGCGCCGGCAGCATCGGCTCCAGCGGTGGCGGGATCGACCGATCGTAATCGCTCAGCCTGGTCAGGACAGCCCACACCCGGGTCCGGCTGAGCCCGTGCAGGACACCCTCGGCCTGCCCGCCGAGCCCGTCTTTCACCAGCGCATCCCGCGCCTGGAAGAACCGTTCCAAGACCCGCCGATCCGGCCGATGCCGCCGCTTGATCCGGACCAGCTCGACGAAGGCCGCCAGGAAGGCACCCCAGTTGCAACCAGCCCAGCACCTGGCCCGGTACAAGGTGAGGGCGGCCGGACGGTGGTCCTGGGTCAGCCGGGTACCGGCCGCGTAGGACGGCTCAGCCAGGAACAGGTCGACGATCCGGGTGACGAGGAAGTACTCCTTGTCGATCAGGTGGACGTGCGCCCGGCCGCTTAGCGCCGCCAGGAACCACTGCAGCGCCTCACCCGCTTTCGGGCTGCGAAGGAACTGCCCGGACTTGAACTCGTTCGGCGAGCACCGGAACCCGGACCGCAGCGCTGCGAGCAGCCCGACCGCCTCGCCGATGCACAGATCGACACTCGCGTGCGTGATCACCGGGGTGGCCGGATGGAGCAAGTTGGTGCCGGAGAACCCGGACTCGTCACAGGCGATCTCCACGACGGCGCCGGCCACCGTATCCACCGGCGGCAGCCCGCCCTGCAGCGGCAACCTCATACCCGATCCCGCACCATGCCGACCATGCTCGCCCGCCCACCCCGATCGGACCACCGAATTGCGCTCTGACCGGGTGCCGGTCGAGGTGCCCGGGTCACCGCTACCGGTAGTACTGCTGGATCAAGACCACTTGATTCATCGCTCAGGGGGCGCCTCGACGCTGCCGTCGGAACGGCGGCGGTGCCGACCGGTCAACTGGGTATCCAAGCGACGGCAGCATATCCGTGACCGGCGGTGTGCTCCCTGTGCTCGCGCGTCAGAGACGCCACGCGCCAGCCAGGCATGCCAGACCGCCACGCCCAACCTCAGGCCCGCCGTACACCACGCCCGTGGACACTGCCGCGCCGCAGATCTTCCGTCAGTGGCTCAAAGACGATCGGCTCGCCGGCTATCAGTCGGCGGATGTTGCAGACCGATGGGATAGGTTTTGTCTGATCCCGCAAGTCGGATCGAGAGCTCCAGTTCGATCTTCAAGGAAGTCTTGCGCCGAGTGATCTTGAAGATCGCTTAATGCAACAGCGCCCGGCGTGCTCGCAGGGCGTCGCCCCGACCAGCCCTTACACACGACCCCACGGTCTGCCCCGTTCAACGCGTGCGCGGTTTGACCAGGATGGGCACGGGACCGGTCGGGCGCAGCGTGATGTGGTTGGTGTAGGAGGGTTCGCCCGCCGGCGTGGTGAACGTGAACTCGCGGGTCAGCCCAGCGAGCGCGATCATCGACTCGAGCATCGAAAAGTGCTGTCCGATGCAGCTGCGTGGCCCGCCGCCGAACGGGAACCAGGCGTACCGGTGTCGGGTCTTCTCGCGCTCGGGCGTGAACCGGTCGGGGTCGAAGCGCTCCGGCTCGTCCCAGAACTGCGGATGGCGATGGGTCACCCAGGGTGCGGTGATGATGTCGGTGCCGGCGGGGATGTGGTAGCCGCAGATCTCGTCGTCGGCGACGGTGAGGCGCCCCATGAGCGGTGCCGACGGGTACAGCCGCATCGCCTCCTTGAGCACCATCTCCGTGTACGCCAGCTTGGTGGTGTCGTTGCCCGCCGCGTCGGCCTCCTCGCGTACCCGGTCCTGCACGTTGGGGTGGCGCCCGAGCAGGTGCAATGTGTATGTCAACGCGGTCGATGTGGTTTCGTGCCCGGCGAGCAGGAAGATCAGCACCTGGTCGCGCACCTCGGCGGCGCTCAGTGTGCCGCCGTTGTCGCGGGCGTCCAGTAGCAGCCCGATCAGGTCGGCTTCGCCGGTGCGGTGGCCGGCCGTGCGCCGGCCGGCGATGATCTCGTCGCAGACGCCGTACAGTGCCCGCTGCGCCCGCAGCAGTCGGAGATTGCCGCCGGTTGGCCAGCTCATCGGCGGCCGGAACGGCGCCAACCCGCGCCGCCGGACCTCCTCGCCCAATGGCCCGAATGCCTGCTGCACCACCGGCAGGGCCCGGTCGACATCGTCGCCGAAAAGGATGCGGCACACGACGCGTAGCGACAGGCTGGTCATCTCATCGTTGAGGTCGACCGTGCCCGCCGGCCGCGGCCGCCAGCGCGCGACGAGCTGGTCGACCTGTTCACTCATCGTGGCCGCGTACCCGGCCACCCGGCGCGGCGTGAACATTGGCTGCAGGAACCGCTTCTGCCGCTGCCAGTCATCGTCCTGGCTGGTCAGCAGGCCGTCGCCGAACGCGCGGCGGATCTCGCCATAGAAGATGTTGTCCTTGCGGTAGTTTGTCCAGTTGCCGGCGAGCACGCGGTGCGCGGCGTCGGGGTGGAACACCAGGCAGATCTCGCGCCGCAGGCCAGGCGGCCCGACGCGGAAGCGCACCACGTCTCCGTACGTGTGGAACGCCTGCTTGCACGCCCCTAGCATGTCGCGGCGCAGGTCGACCGCGGAGCCGAGCAGAAAGGACCCCCTCGCCACCGGCGCCATGGTGGGCGTCTTCGACAGGGTCGTTGGCGGAGTCGTGGGTGCGGTCGTCGTCATACTCGGCTCCTCTCCCGGCTACGTCCATGGTGCGCTCCGTGCTGCCTGGCGCATTGTCAGATTTGCTACTAGACCGCGTCGAGACAGTCGAGATTCGGATGGTCAACCTTCGGGCAGCTCTGTTGCATTCAGTGTCGGCATGATCGACGCATGCTTGACCGGAATCCGTGTCCGCTGTTGCGTGACTCGTCTCCTCATCTCATCGTGCGTACGGTCCGGTTCGACAGCATGCCCACCGCGGTCACTGCCAGGAGTAACGCTGTGCCGAGGTACAGCAGGTGCAGGTGTCCGCGCGCCATCGCGCCGGTCACGATCAGCGACAGGGGTCCGACGGCGTAGCCGACGACCATGTCGACGGACACTACGCGTCCGAGTATCTCCCGGTCGATGGCGCGTTGGACCCAGCTGATGCCGAAGACGGCCTGGAAGCCGGTGCCACAGCCGATGGCGAAGGCGACCACGACGCCGAGCATGAGGTCGGACGCGAGACCGAGCAGGGCCATTCCGCCGGCAAGCCAGGCGGCCAGCCCGGCGATCAGGAGACCGATTCGGGGGCGTACGTGGACCGCACCGCCGATCAGCGCTCCGGTGAGTCCGCCCAGAGCCAGCGCGGCTCCCAGCAGCCCGAACGCTGCGGCGTTCTGTGCGAACCGGTATCTGATCAGGCTTGCCAGGCCGACCGTGAGTGGGCCGGCATAGCAGAACGTGACGACGGCGTCGATGACGAGCACCGCCTGCAGCCTCGGGCCGGCCAGGACGTACCGTAGGCCCTCGGAGATCCGGGTGACCAACGACGGCCCGCTTGTCCGGGGACTCTGATCTGGCTGCTGGTTGGCTCGCACGCCGGCAAGTGCGAGTACGACGAGCAGAAAGCAGAGGGCGTCCACCGCGAAGGCCAACCCGGTGCCCGAAGCCGCGACGAGAAGGCCGCCGAGGGCCGGCCCGGCGATCAGGGACGTTCGCGACGCCGCACTGAGCAGGCCGTTGGCTGCTTCGAGTTCGTCCGGGTCCACGATGGAGGGAAGTAGGGAGGACCGGGCGGGTTGGAAGAACGCGTCGACAGTCCCGAATAGGGCGCCAAGGACCGGCGCGAAACGCACTGGAGATGATCATCTGAACGCGCGGCAAGACGCGGTCACTGGTCGCGCCACCG
>JAEHDK010000548.1 GCA_016880465.1 Micromonosporaceae bacterium | reverse complement strand
CGGGCCGGTCCGAGCCGCAGCGCGGGGAACCGGACCCGGGCCAGCTCCGCGGCCCGCTCGTGGATCGCGGGCGTGACCGGCGGCCGGCCCGCCGGCACGCCCCACTCGTCGGTGGGGTAGCCCAGCAACAGGCCCCCGTCCCCGGTCGGCTTGCCGTACAGGCCCGTCGTCTCGTCGGAGAACGGCGGCGGTACCCAGGCCCCCACCGGGTAGACCGTGTACTGGATCGACTTCGTGCGGTACCCCTGCGCGGGTAGCCCGTTCGCGTGCAGGACCGCCGGCGTCCATGCGCCGGTCGCGAGCACGAGTGCGTCGTACGACCGGGACCGGCCGGCGACCGTGCAGCCGGCCGAGCCGTCCGCCATGGCCACGACGGCCGAGGCTCCGCCGTCGAGCAGGGTGGCGGCCGGCCGGCCGGCGAGGTCGTGCAGGACCGCATGGCGCAGCCGGTCCGGCGACAGGTAGCCGGCGTACCGCTCGCGGATCGCGGTGCTCTCGGCGGGCAGGCCGGCAAACCCGTGCGCGACCATCGCCGGGCCGGGTACGACGTCGACCGAGCCGGGCAGGCAGCGGTCGAGGGCTTCGAGCTCGTCCGGGACGCCCGCGGCGGCACGCAGGTACGTGAAGCCGGCCTGCCGGTACCCGGCCCAGTCCTGCAGGACCTGGCTGCCGAGCAGCTCCAGCAGGCTCTCGATGGCGAGCTCGGACTGCGCCGGCAGCGGCTCGTAGCCGCGCACCGCGCCGCCGGACGCCTCGGTGGCATCTCCCGCGCGGTGCTCACCGAGGACGAGGTGCACCTCATCCGTCGCCCGCGCGGCCAGCCGCCAGGCGAGCAACGAACCGGCCAGGCCGCCGCCTACGACGCAAACCCGCATGAGGTCACTACCTCTCCCGGCGGGGTCGCCGTTCGCCGGGCCCCGTCACTTTCCGAGAATCTAAGCGACCATGACCCGCCCGGCAATCAGTGGCTCGTGTGAATACATTGGCGAATGTCACGGCGTCCGCAGTGCCGAGCGCCTTCACGTACATTGATCTACGGACATTCCCGGCCACGCAGCAGTTACCACGTATGGCCCACAAGCGATTGCTTACGGATGGTGCGGGAACAGGTGGCGGATCGACGACGCTGCCTTGGCCGGCCGGGTTCGGCTGCCGTACGGTGACGACGTGCTGATCACTGGTGACCGACCGCCGGGGGCCGGGCCGGCGGTTGTCGCGGGAGGACCCGTGACCAGCGCGACACCGGACCTGCCGGGTGCACCGGGAGCGCGGTAGCACCTACCGACCCGTAGTCCCGCCGCCAGTCTGGCGTGCGGGCCGCTCGGCACGCCCGGGTCGCGGCCCACCACCGCGGTGCACTGCACGGGCGACGCAACGACTGACTCACGGAGGCTTTCGTGACCACTGGAGTACCTTCCCGGGACACCGAGGCGATACCGCTGTGGAACAACGCGTACGAACCGGCGCAGCTGGGCGGCGCGGCGAACCTCTGGGGCGACCCGCCCGTACCGTTCGCACACACCGCGGCCGAGATGTTCGCGGCCGCATCGGCATCGGTCATTCTCGACCTGCCGTGCGGCGACGGTCGCAACCTGCCGCCGTTGGCGAACGGCGCGCCGATCCTGCTGGCCGGCGACACCTCGCTCAACGCGATGGCGATTGCCGAGAAGGTGACTGACCGGGCCGGGATCCGCGGCAATGTGGTATTCATCCGTACCGACGTCTTCGACACCGGTCTGCTCGATAACTCGATCGACGGCATCTTCTGCTGGGACCTCCTCGGTCATCTGACCAATCCCGAGGACGCGCTCCGCGAGCTCTACCGGATCACCCGGCCGGGCGGGACGATCGTCGCCAACATGTGGACGATGAACGACTGCCAGGTGTCGGATCCGCTGATCAAAGAGATCGCACCGAAGGAGTACATCGATCACTTCGACTTCTATTGTCGGTTCTACGACCGGGACGACCTCGACGCGCTGCTGGACTGTGTGGGGCTCGCCCTCGACTCGGTCGAGGTGGCGAGCTGGTGGGAGCCGCCGCACGCCGGTTACCGGGACTACGAGCACCAGCACGAGAGCCTGATCTTCACGGTCAAGAAGAGCGGCGGCTGACCGGGCCGGCGCGGCAGAAGGGGCTTGACGACGTTGCGGCATCCGCGGGAAGTCCACTCCACCAACGTTCGCCACCCAGCAGATGTCGGCGTCGGCTACGCCCCGGCACATCACGGCGAGCTGCTCCAGGGGATGTTCGACGACGGTACGGGGCGGCTGCGCCGGGCGCTGGTGACGATGCCGCAGCCGGACCGGGGCAGCCGCGCGGTGTTCTACCCCAGCCACCAGCACTGGGGCGTCCTCGGTACGGCGGAGCTGACCAAGTCCCGCCGGGCGGCGATCCTGGCGCTGCGCGAGTTCTCCGGCCACCCCGCACCCGCCAAGGGTGGCCGGGTGGAGGTCATCAGCGACGTACCCCGTGGCATCGGCATGGGCTCGTCGACGAGCGATGTGACGGCCACCATCCGGGCGGTCGCCGACTACCACGGCGTCGCGCTGCCGCGGGAGGAGGTGGGCCGGCTCGCGGTAATGGCCGAGCGCGCGTCGGACTCGATCATGATCGACGACCGGGTGGTGCTCTTCGCCCATCGCGAGGGCGTCGTGCTGGAGACGCTGGGCCACCGGCTGCCGTCCATGATCATCGTCGGCTGTGACACCGAGCCCGGCGCCCGGGTCGACACGGTGGCGTTCCGGCCGGCCGAATACGACGACCGGGAGATCGGCGCCTTCCAGGTGCTGCGGGCCGCGCTGCGGCGCGCGATCGCCACCGACGACGTCGAGTTGGTGGGCCGGGTGGCGACCGCGAGCGCCCGGATCAACGAGCGCTTCCTGCCGAAACCACAGCTCGCCCAGCTGCTCGAGCTGTGCCGGCGGTACGACGGCTGCGGGGTCCAGGTCGCGCACAGCGGCACCGTGGCGGGCATCATCTTCGACCCGCGCCGACCCGCGGCGCGGGAGAACGCCCAGCACTGTGTTTCCCGAATCGAGGAGTGGGGTTTGGTGATCACCGCGATGATCGGCGTGCAGCCCACCTGGGCGGACCTGAAGGCATCCGCCTGATGAGCATCCGGACCGGCTTCGCCGAAGCCACCGAGGCGTACCAGCTGCCGCGCCTGATCCGGCTCGGGCCGAACCTGTTCGCCGCCGCCTTCACGCTGATGAAGATGGTCCCGGCCCGGTTCATCCTGCGGCGTGCGGCCCAGGACGGGAAGCTCGCCCCGGGCACGGTGATCGTCGAGACGACGTCGGGCACGTTCGGCCTCGCGCTCGCCATGCAGGCGGTGCACCTGGACCGCCGGCTGATCCTCGTCAGCGACCCGGTCATCGACGAGCGGCTGTACCGGCGGCTCACCGACCTCGGCGCGGTGGTCGAGCGGGTACCGGCCGAGGCGGGCCAGATCGCCGGCGGCTACCAGGCCGCGCGGTTGCACCGGCTGCACGAGATCATGGCGACCGAACCGGCGACCTTCTGTCCGCGGCAGTACACCAACCCGGACAACCCGCGGTCGTACGCGACCGTCGCCGAACTGTTCCTCGAGGCACTGGGCCAGGTCGACTGCGTGATCGGGCCGGTCGGGTCCGGCGGCTCGATGTGCGGCACGGTCGGCTACCTGCGGTCCGTACTGCCGGAGTGCCGGGCGATCGGCGTGGACACGCACGCGAGCGTGCTGTTCGGCCACGTCGACGGCAAGCGGGAGCTGCGCGGGCTGGGCATGAGCCTGATGCCGGAGAACCTCGACCACCGGGTGTTCGACCACGCGCACTGGTGCAGCGCGTACGCCGCCTACGCGGCCACCCGTGAGCTGCACCAGCGGCATGCATTGTTCATGGGGCCCACCAGCGGTGCGGCCTACCTCGTGGCCCGCTGGTGGGCCCGGGTGAACCCGGACGCGCTCACCGTCGTGATGCTGCCCGACGAGGGCCACCGCTACCTGGACACGGTGTACGACGACGAGTGGCTCAAGGCGAACGGACACCTCGAGGAGCCGGTGCCGGCCGAGCCGACGCCGCTCGAGCACCCGCGCCGGCCCAGCAGCGGCTGGACGTCGTACGGCTGGGCCCGGCGTACCCACGACGAGGTGCTGGCTCTAGACCCCTTGCCGGCGGGTTCCGGGCCGGCGGACCCGGCGCCGGCGCGGGACAGCCGGTGACCGGAACCGGGCGGCTGACCGGCGAACTCGGCCCGCGTACCCGGCGGGTGGTTTATGGCGAGCTCACCCAGGCCGACATCGACGCCGAGCTGCCGCTGATGATCCAGGTCGACCGGGCGCACGTCGTCATGCTGGCCGAGCAGCAGCTGATCCCCGCCGCGGCAGCCCGCGAACTGGTGCGCTGCATGGCCGAGCTGACCGCGCAGCGGTACCGACCCCTGCTGTCCCGCCCGGCACCGCGTGGGCTGTACCTGATGTACGAGGGCTACCTCATCGAGCGGCTCGGCGCCGATGTCGGCGGGGTGCTGCACTCCGGCCGCTCGCGCAACGACCTCAAGGCGACCACCACGAATCTGCGGTACCGCCGGTGGCTGTTCGAGTTCGCCGAGCAGGCCGTGCGGCTGGAGGCGGTGCTGCTGTCCCGGGCCCGCGCGTACCAGACCGTCGTCATGCCGATCTATACACATTTCCAGGCCGCCATGCCGGTCACGTACGGGCACTACCTGCTCGGCATCGCGCTCGCGCTCGGTCGGGACCTCGACGCGCTGCGGGCGGCTGCCGCCGGCCTGGCGGTGTGCCCGCTCGGCGCGAGCGCGGTCGCGGGTACCGACCTGCCGATCGACCCGGCGCGTACCGCCCGGTTGCTCGGCTTCACCGGTACCACCGCACACGCGCTGGATGCGGTGGCCAGCCGGGATGCGCACCTGCGCCTGCTGGGTGCGGCCGCCGGCCTCGCCATCACGCTGAGCCGGTTGGCGACCGATCTACAGCTGTGGAGTACCGCTGAGTTCGGGTTCATCGGTTTTCCGGACCGGCTGGTCGGCGGCAGCTCCGCCATGCCGCAAAAGCGCAACGCGTTCCTGCTGGAGCACGTCAAGGCCAAGGCCGGTCAGGCACTGGGGGCGTGGGCGGCCGCGGCGAGCACGATGGCGTCGACGCCGTTCACCAACTCCATCGAGGTGGGCACCGAGGCGGTCGAGCGCATGTGGCCCGGCCTGCGCGCGGCGGAGGACTCCGTACTGCTGAGCCAGGTGCTGGTCAGCGGGGCGCGGCCGTGTCCCGCGCGGATGCGCGAGCGGGCCGAGAACGGGTTCACCGCGGCAACGTCGGTGGCCAACCGGTTGGTACAGCACGGCATGCCGTTCCGGTCCGCACACCACATGGTCGGCGACGCGGTACGCCGGGCCGTGGCCGCCGGATCCCATCGGCTCGCCGAGTTCGGCCCGCCGGGCTGGCTCGACCAGATCGGGCTGGCCGATCTGGATCTGCCGGCGCTGGTACGCGCGCAGGTGTACGGCGGCGGGCCGGGTGCGTTCGCCGAGCCGCACGAGCGGGCGGCCGCGGCCTGGGCCGCGCACGTCGGTTGGCTGCGCGAGTGGCGCCACTGGGTCGCCGAGGCCGATGCCGAGCTCGGCAGGGCGGTCGCGGCGGTCGCGGGGGAGACGGCGCCGGGCGAGCCGGTGGCCGGCGGGGGGCTGGTATGACCGCAGACTGGCTGGTGCTGGTCGAGAGCAACACGACCGGGACGGGACGGCTGTTCTGCGCCGGTGCGCGGCGGCTCGGGCTGGAACCGGTCCTGTTCACCCGTGACCCGGGCCGGTACCCGTACGTCGCGCTGGACGGCATCGAGCACCGGATCGTGGACACGACCGAGCCCGCCACGGTACACCGGGCCGCGGGCGAGCTGCCCGGCCGGATCGCGGGCGTGACGAGCAGCTCGGAGTACTCGATCGGGACGGCCAGCGAGGTGGCTCGGCAGCTGGGCCTGCCGCACCCGGACCCGGCGGCCGTACGCGCCTGCCGGGACAAGCACACGCAGCGGGTGCGGCTGCGCGACGGCGGGCTACCGTGCCCGGCGTTCGCGGTCGCGCACACCGTACCCGAGGCCGTGGCCGCCGCCGCGCGGATCGGGTTCCCCGTCGTGGTCAAGCCGATCGCCGGTTCCGGGTCGATCGGCGTACGCCGGTGCGGGTCGCCGGCCGAGGTGGCCGCCGCGGCCGGCTTCGTGCTGGAGACCGATCCGGTCGAGCTCGCGCTGCCGCCGCAGGGGGCCGCGGTCGTCGAGGAGTACCTGGACGGCGCCGAGTACTCGGTCGAGACCCTCGACGAGCACGTCGTCGGGGTCACCCGCAAACACCTCGGCCCGGAGCCGTACTTCGTGGAGACCGGGCACGACTTCCCGGCGCCGCTGGACCCGGCCGCCCGTACCGCCATCGGCGCCGCGGCCGTCGGTGCGCTGCGCGCGCTCGGCCTCGGTTGGGGTGCGGCCCATGTCGAGCTGCGGCTGTCCGCAGCGGGGCCGCGCATCGTCGAGGTCAACCCGCGGTTGGCCGGCGGCATGATCCCGCGGATGGTCCAGGAGTCCACCGGCATCGACATGATCTTCTTCCAGGTCGCCCGGGCGGCCGGCCGCGCCAGGGTCCCGGTGCCGAGCCACCACCGGGCCGCCGCGATCCGGTTCCTGGTGGCCGAGGAGGCCGGGCGGATCGTCGAGATCAGCGGCATGCCCGAGGCCCGGCGGGTGCCCGGCGTGGTGGAGGTGGGGCTGACCCGCGAGGTGGGGCAGGATCTCGTGGTGCGCCACTCGTTCCAGGACCGGCTCGGTTACGTGATCGCGTCGGGGAGCGACGGCGGCGCAGCCGCCCACGCGGCCGACGCCGGCCTGCGGATCCTGCAGGCCCGGATCGCGCCCGCCTCGTACGCAACGGAGGGGTCGCCGAACCCATGACACCTGACCAAGCGCCTGAGTCACCCGGCCGGACGTACCGGCTCGACCTGGCGGACCCCACGGCCCGGAACTGGGCGTGCACGGTCGTCTGGTCTGATCCCGCCGATCCGGAGGCCGGCATCGTGCTCGACCGGTCGGCCTTCTATCCGGGCGGCGGTGGCCAACCGCCCGACCACGGCGTCCTGCTCTGGCAGGGCGTACCGACCCGGATCGTGGGTACCCGCAAGGGCGACGATCTCTTCCTGCTGCCGGCTCCCGGCGACCCGGTCCCGCCGCCGGGTACGGCGGTGCAGGGCGCCCTCGACGACGACCGGCGGACCGCGCTCATGCGTACGCACTCCGGCCTGCACGTGTTGTGCGGCACCGTCTTCCGCGACTTCGGGGCACTGGTGACCGGCGGCAGCATGGAGCCGGGTGAGGCGCGGATGGACTTCAACCTGCCGGAGATCCCGGCCGGGTTCAAACAGTCCCTCGAGCACGCGGTGAACGCCGAGATCGCGGCCGACCGGAAGATCGAGGTGCGGCTGCTGCCGCGGGCGGAGGCGCTCGCGATCCCGGACATCGTACGTACCCAGGCCGTGTTCCCACCCGAGACGACGCAGCTGCGGATCGTCGACATCGTCGGGCTGGACGCGCAGGCGGACGGCGGTACCCATGTCGCCTCCACCCGCCAGATCGGGCGGATACAGGTCGTCAAGGTGGAGAGCAAGGGCCGGCAGAACCGCCGGGTGCGGATCAGGTTGGCCGATTGAACCAACGGTGAGGAGGCGCGGCATGGCGCGGACGACGACGGTGGCGGTCGTCGGGCTCGGCTCGCGCGGGCTCAGCGTGCTCGAGCGGATCGTCACGCTGGCCAAGAAGGCCGGGCCGGCGGCCGGCGAGGTCCGCGTCGAGATCATCGACCCGACCTGCACCGGGGCCGGCATCCACGCTCCCGGCCAGCCCGACTACCTGCTGCTCAACACCACCTGCGCGCAGGTGTCGATGTTTCCGGACGCGCACACGGTCGGTGCGGCGGTGGACGCGCCCGGGCCGAGCCTGTACGAGTGGGCCATCTCCCGCGGGCTCCGCCTCGACGCGGACGGGTTCTCGGTCGGCCAGCACGGCCGCGCGATCCGGCCGACCGACTTCCTGCCGCGCCGGCTCCTCGGCGAGTACCTCGCCTGGTTCTTCGACCAGGTACGGGAGCGGGCCCCCGAGCACGTACGGCTGGTGGTGCACCGGTCGACCGCGGTGGAGCTGAGCGCGACGCCCGACGGCGGGCTGGCGATCGGGCTGGCGGACGGTACCCGGGTGGCCGTCCGGTATGCGTACCTGACCACCGGCTACACGCCCAACGCCGGGCCGGATCCGGCGCTGCCCGGCGCCCACCGGCTGATCCCCGAGCCGTACGTGCTGCCCGACCGGGTGGCCGTGGTCGACCCGGGCCGGTCGGTCGCCATCAACGGGTTCGGGCTGTCCACCATGGACCTCATGTCCTGCCTGACCGTCGGCCGGGGCGGCCGGTTCGTCGAGAACGGCGACCAGCACTGGTACCTGCCCAGCGGCCGGGAGCCGACGATCCTGATGTACTCGCGGTCCGGCGTACCGTGCCGGGCACGCCCCCTGGTGACCCGGTTCGAGGCGCCGTACGAGCCGCTCGTGCTGACCCGGGCAAGCATCGACGCGCTGCGCGACGCCCGGGGCGGTCCGCTCGACTTCGACGCCGACGTACTGCCGCTCATCCATACCGAGCTGCGGATCGCGTACCGGCGCTGCCAGGCCAGGCTGGCCGGCGGCGACGCCGAGCCGGCGCTGCTGCGCGAACTGGCCGGCCAGCGGATCGGCGGGGTGCTGGACGACCTGGACCGGCGGCTCGACCCGTTCGACGCGCCGGCGACGTTCGCGGGATCGGCCGGGATGCTGCTGGACGACAGCGCCGCCTACCAGAAGTGGCTGTCCGACCTGGTACGCCGCGATCTGGCCGAGGGCGTGCTGGGCTTTGCGGGCAGCCCGGTGAAGGCGGCGCTCGACATCCTCCGCGACCTGCGGGACACGATCCGGTACATCGTCGACTACGGCGGCCTGACCGAGCGCTCCTTGGACGAGTTCACCCTGCGGACCGTCCCGCTGATGAACCGCGCGGTCGTCGGGCCGCAGTACGAGCGGCACAGCGAGCTGCTGGCGCTGATGGCGGCCGGAATCGTGCAGGTTCCGTTCGGCCCCGCGCCCGACGTCGCCTGGGACGACCGCGCCGGCCGGTGGACGATCGCGTCGACCCAGCTCGCCGTGCCGCACGTACGGGAGGTCGACTGGCTCGTGCACGGGTACGTACCGGCTCCGGCGGTCGAGTCCTCGGCAAGCCCGCTGATCGCCGCGCTGTACCGCGACGGCTGGCTGCGTCCACACCGGCCGGCGAGCCGGCACGTGCACGGCGTGGACGTGGACGCGCAGCACCACCCGCTCGACCGGGCCGGCCGGTCCGACCAACGGCTGTGGGTACTCGGCCCACTGTGCGAGGGCGCGGTGTTCTACACCAACCTCGTACCATCGCCGGACACGTACTCCCGGCCGCTGTTCGACGCACACCGTATCGTGGCAGAGATGTTCGCGGCCGGGTCCGGCCGGCTGACAAGCTGAGGAAGGCGGTCGCGGCACATGTCCGCTAGCCCGCGGTCGAGCGCGCGGCCGAGCCCGCTGCAGAACCGCGTCACCCCGACCGGCGAGATCGTGGCCGATCCCGGTCGCGGCCTGCTGATGGGCAACCGTGGCTGCCTGCACACCGTGGATCGCCGGCTCGGGGTCAGCCGTTGGCGGTCGAAGCTGTGGATCTGCTGCCTGCTCGAGTTCAAGAACGCCCGGCGCGACCCGATGCCGCCGGGCCGGTGGACCGCCCTGTTCTTCCTGGACGAGGCCACCGCGCTGGCCGCGGGGCACCGGCCGTGCGGCTACTGCCGGCGGACGGACTATCTGGCGTACGCCGAGGCCTGGCGTACCGCCGAGGGGTTGGCGGTGCGGCCGAGGGCCGTCGAGATGGACGCCCGGCTGCACGCCGAGCGGGTCGAGTCCGGTACCCGCCGGCAGCGCACCCGGCCGGCAGTCGCCGGCGACCTGCCGAACGGAGTGATGGTGCGCCGCGGCGGTACGCCGGGACTGCTGCTGGGCAACCGGATCCGGCCCTGGTCGAGCACCGGATACGGTGTTCCGGCGCGGGTGTCCCCGCGCACCACGGTCGAACTGCTCACCCCGCCGATCAGCGTCGCCGCGATCGCGGCCGGCTACCGGCCACGGCTGCACCCGAGCGCCACCGGCTGAGTAGGGCCGGAGCCGCTGGGCCGAGCGGGCCTCAGAACGCGGCGACCAAGGACCGGGATGGCCGAGCTGCCCGGGGTGGCGGCGAGCAACGGCACGGTAGACGTGTCGCGGATCATCCGACCCAGGTCAGCCGCGGCGGCCGACGAGCCGCCGGCCCACGATCGAGATGATCCGGTCCAGCTCGGAACCGAACGGGTTGTCGTGTACCAGGTACGTCCACGTGGCGCTCGGCCGTACGAGCTGCGCCGCGTCCGGCTGCCAGTCCTCGTCGATCTCGGTCTCCTCGAACGTGGCGACCGTACGGTGCTCGATCTCGGGGATCAGCTCGTTGAAGGCGGGGACCGCGGTGCGGTGGAACTCATCCAACGGGTCCAGCCGGCCCAGCGCCCGGAGGTGGACCCCCTCGCGTAGCTCGGACAGCGTGGCGAGGTGCTCGGCCCAGAGCCGGTCCAGGTGGTACAGCGCGATCGACCGGGCCACCCGGGACAGCACGGCGTCGTCCAGCTCGGCGGTCTCCTCGGGGAACTTGTCGCGCAGCATGTCGGCGGTGACATCGGTCGTCAGCAGCCGCTCGCGGCGCTCGGCCAGCGCCTTGCGCTGTTGCTCGATGACCACGCTGTACCGCCAGGTGTTGCGGTGGATCTCGTGGTTGACGCCCTCGGCCACCCGCTGGGCGTGCTCGACGGCGTACTCCACCTGTGGGTCGTGTACGACCCCGTCGCCGGTCATCTTCGGCGACGGCGGGATCTGGTCGGCGGCGTGCCGGACGACCAGCTCGTCCTCCAGGCTGACGAAGAACACCGAGCCGCCGGGGTCGCCCTGCCGCCCGGCCCGGCCGCGCAGCTGGTCGTCGACCCGCCGGCTGTCGTGCCGGCCGGCCCCGATCACGTACAGGCCGCCCAACTCGGCGATCCGGTCCCGGTCGGCCTGGTCGCTGCCGCCGAGCCGGATGTCGACCCCGCGGCCCGCCATCTGGGTCGAGACCGTCACCGTGCCGTACGTACCGGCCTCGGCGATGATCGCCGCCTCCTCCGCGTCGTTCTTGGCGTTGAGCACCACGCACGGGATGCCGGCCGCGGCCAGGCCGTCGCTGAGCTCCTCGGACTCCGCGACGTCGAGCGTGCCCACCAGCACCGGCCGGCCGACGTCGTGGCAGGCGGCGATCTCGGCGATCAGCGCCTCGTCCTTCTCCGCCCGGGTCGCGTAGATGCGGTCCGGCTCGTCGATCCGGATGCACGGCGTGTTCGGTGCGATGACCGCGACCTCGAGATGCAGGAACTCGCGGAGCTGGTCGCCGACCAGCACGGCGGTCGCCGTCATCCCGCACAGCCTGCGGTAGAGCGCCACGTACGCCTGCATGGTGATGGTGGCGAGGACCTCGCCCTCCGCGGTGGAGTCGAGCCCCTCCTTGGCCTCCACCGCCGCCTGCAGACCATCCGGCCAGCGGCGGCGCTGGGCGACCCGGCCGCGCATCTCGTCGACCAACTCGACCTTGTTGTTGCGGACGATGTAGTCGACGTCCCGGTGCAGTAGGGCCCGGGCGTGCAGGGCCACATTGATGGCGGACAGCTCGGCGACGTGCTCCTCGGCGTACAGGTCGATCCCGCCGAGCTGCTGCTCGACGGTGGCGAGCCCGGCATCGGTCAGCGCGACGCTGCGCCCGTCCTCGGCGATCTCGTAGTCCCGCCGCTGGCGCAGCCCGCGGACCAGCGCGGCGGCCGCGTGCACGGGATCGGCGTCGCTGGGCACCGTGCCGGCCAGCACCATCGGTACCCGCGCCTCGTCGATCAGGATCGAGTCCGCCTCGTCGACGATCGCGGTCGCCAGCTCGCGCTGGACCCGGGTTGCGACATCCGTCACGAGCTGGTCGCGCAGGTAGTCGAAGCCGGCCTCGCTCACCGAGACGTACGTGACGTCGTTGGCGTACGCCGCCCGGCGCTCCTCCGGCGCGGACGACTCGTTGACCCAGCCGACGCTCAGCCCGAGCAGCCGAAGGACCGGGCCCATCCATTCCGCGTCGCGGCGGGCCAGGTAGTCGTTGACGGTGAGCACGTGTACCGGACCGTTGCCGCGCTGGACGTGCCCGTACGCCGCGATCGCCGCGGTCAGCGTCTTGCCCTCGCCGGTAGCCATCTCGACGACCTTGCCGGACAGCAGGGCCATGGTGCCGACCAGCTGGACGTCATAGGGCCGCTGGTCGAGGGCGCGCTTGGCCGCCTCGCGCCCGGCCGCGCAGATGTCGATGTACGTCGAAGCCCGGCCGGCCGTCTCGGTCAGCTCCTCGTCGGGCAGCTCGGCCAGCTCCTCCGCGCGGTCCTCGATCGCCGGCAACAGCCGTTCCAGTGGCCCCAGATCGACCGTGGTACCCGGCCGCTCCAGGAACCGCTGGAACCGGTGCTTCACCCGCTGCGAGACGCCCATGACACGCAACGGTACTTGACCGGGCCACGGACCTGCCGTCCGATGGTGGCCGGGTGCCTGGGCCGGTATAAATCGCTGGAGGTTCTCGACCGGATCCCGCTCTGCACGCGTAACCCATCAGCAACCCCCATCGACGCGGATGGCTTTGACATGACCTCTGCACCGGTTGACCCAAACCCCATGGCCGCGGCCCGCGGCTTCGCCGACCGGCACCGCTGGCCGCTCGGGCTGGCCATCGCCGCGGCACTCGGGGCCGCCTATCTGGTTATGCGCGAGGCCGACGCGCTGCTGCTGATGCTGGAGTCCGCCGGGGAGCAGCGGTACGGCATGGGCGCCCTCACCGACCTGCACAGCGACGGCGAGACCGCGCGGCGCGCGCTCGTCTTCTGGGCGCGCAGTGGCGGCCGCCCGTTCGCGTGGGTGCAGGTCCACGCGATCGCCGACTCGGTGTTCGCGCTCGCGTACACGCTGGTGTTCGCCGTGGCCCTGCGCCGCTTGATCCGGGCGGGCTTCCTCGGCCGGCGCGCGCGGGCACAGCTGGCCGGCTATGCGACGGTCGGGCTGCTGCTGGTGGCCGACCTGGCCGAGAACCTGCTCATCTGGCTCGCGGCACACCTGTCCCAGAACCAGATCGGCCGCCCCGTCCCGTTCCAGTCCACGGCGGTGGCCGACCACGTGTTCTGGGTCGGCATCATCAAATGGGCCGCGTTCGGCGCGGTCCTCGCGCTGCTCGCCGTCGGGCTGGCGGACGTGCACTTCGGCATCGACGACCCGGCGCGCAAGGACACCCCGTCGTGGCGCCGGGTGCTGTGGCGCCTCCGGATACAGGTCAGCGTCGTCGCGGTCATGGCCTTCCTCGTCGCCGTACCCAGCAACGACCGGCTCGGTGCCCTGCAGCAACTGCCCGATGTGCTGCGGTCCTACCTGACCGGCAGCGCCCGGCCGTTGCCGGTCCTGCTGGGCACGGTCGCGCCCGGGTTCCTCGGCGCGGCCGTGTGGATCAGCGCGCACTGGCTGCCGTACGGGTCTCCCGAGTCGACCTCGGCCGGCTGGCGGTGGCCGTACCACGTAGTGGCCGGGTTCACCATGCTCTGGGCGCTGCTGTTCGTGCTGCAGCGCTGGGCGCCCGTGGTGCTCAGCCCGCTGGATGTCGTACCCGTGCCGCCGTGGGCGTCGCCGTTCCAGGTCGCGCTGCCGTCCCTCGTCGGCGCGCTGCTGCTCGGCGCCGCGTGGTGGCTGCATCACAAGTACGGCCGCCGGAGCGAGGCTCCGCCGTGCCGGCCGTGGCACGCCCGGTACGCCCGGACCATCAACCTGCTAGCCGTCGCGCCGGTCCTCATCGCCGGGCTCGGCCTGGTACGGGCCGCGGCCGGCCTGGCGCTGCTCCCCGGTGCGGCCGGCCGCGGAGTGCTGGGCATCGCCCTCGGCACGGTCGTCGCGCTGGTCCTCGCCCCGCTCGTGCTGCTGCTGCTTAGCCACCGCGGCCGTACCGAGCTGGCGACCGGCCCGGCTGAGCCGGCGACCGGCCAGGTTGAGCCGGCGACCAGGCCAGCTGAGCCGATCGCGGTGCCGGCGATCGCGAATACCATCATGATCGGCGTCACCGTGCTGGCGATCGCCGTACTGGCCGCGTGGCCGGTACGGCTCGGCCCGCAGGTCGGCGTGCTCAGCATCCTGGTGGTCGCGCTCACCGCCGCGACATTGGGCCTCGGCGGTCTGGTCGCGGTCGGCCTGCGCGCGCAGGCGTTCGCGGTCAACCTGGTGAGCAACACCGAGCGCCGCCCGGTCGCGCTGCCGACCGTCCTGCTCTTCCTCGGCGTGATCGCGGTGGTCAACGTCACGGACAGCGCCGACACGTACCACGAGGTGCGCTACCGGCCGGCGACGTCGCTACCGGCGAACCGATCCCTGGCCGGGCATTTCACCGCTTGGCAGCAGGCCGTCCAGGACTGCGGGGCCCCGAACGCGCCCGGCGATCGGCCCCGGCTGCAGCCGCTGGTGTTCGTCGCCGCGGCCGGCGGCGGCATCCGGGCCGCGTACTGGACCGAGGAGGCGTTGCTGCAGATGACCGGCATCGAGCCCGGCACCTCGCCGGGTCCGGCCGATGCCCGCTGCCGCCGTGACTCGGTGTTCCTGATCAGCGCGGTCTCCGGCGGCAGCGTCGGCGCCGCGCTGTGGAGTGCGCGCCCGACCGGCGCGGAGCGCACCGCGGCGCCGTACGCCAAGGCGATCGCCGGGGAGGAGGCGCTGTCCGCGGTCGGCGCGACCTGGTTGTTCCGCGACGGTGCGCGGGCGATGACCGGGCTCGACTTCGGCTGGCCGGACCGCGCGGCGGCGATGGAGCAGGCGTGGAACGAGCGGCTCGCGGCGGGCGGCGTGGACCTGAACCGGCCGTTCCTGCCGACCGACTCGACCTGGCGGTCGCTGCTGCTGCTGAACGGCACCGACCTGCAGACCGGGTGCCGGCTGGTGATCGGGCCGGTGGTACCGGACGCGATCGACGAGCTGCCGCGGAACTGCCAGGAGGTCAGCGGCCCGGGCGCCGACCTGCCCGCCACCTACTACCTTCCGGAGTTCCTGGACACCTCGAAGTGCGACACGGGTCGCGAGCACACGCTGTCCACGACCAGCGCCGCGCTGCTGTCCGCGCGGTTCCCGTTCATCACCCCGACCGGCCTGCTCTACGCGTGCTCGGCCGACCGGCGCAGCGCAGTCCAGGTGCAGATCGGCGACGGCGGGTACCTGGAGGCGAGCGGGATCCAGGCCGCGCTGCAGAGCTGGCGCGCCCTGGAGCCGATCGTCGCGCAGCACAACCGCGAGGTGCTGGACACCGACCCGCAGCAGCCGACGCTGCTCGGCAACGCGCTCATCGTGCCGGTGTTCGTGGTGATCGGTAACTCGTACCGGTCGGTCGCGGCCGCGGGCGCGCCGGAGCCCGAGGGCGAACTGCTCGCCCCGCTCGCCGGGGCCGGCGCGGCGAAGGCCGGCATCGCGCCGTCCCGCCTGGAGGCCGAGATGCGGGCCGCGCTGTCCCGCCCGATCCCCGGCAGCAACACGGCCGTCACCGGGTTCGAGGTCCGGGTCGTCGTCCTCACGCCGACGAGCCGACCGGAGATCACCGCGCCGCTCGGCTGGGCCCTGTCCGCCGCCACCCAGCAGACCCTCGACCAGCAGATGGCGGCTCAGGCCGCCGAAAACAGGGAGCTTCGCATCCTGCGCGGCCTGATGTCCGGCGGCACGCCGGTCGGTCCGATGACCACGACGACCCAACCGCCGTAGCGGCCGGTCACCCGGCTGGCATGTCTACAGTGGACTGCCGGGCTCAGCCCTGGTGCGGTTCGCCGTGGCGCGCGGCGGGGCCGCGCGCCACGGCCTGGGCAGCAGCGCCGGAACCGTGCGCGCGTACTGCTCGTACCCCGGTCGGCGGATCTTGGACCGCCGGTCCATCAACGGGATGCTGGCCGCAACGAACAGGACGACGATCGTGATCGGGCCGACGGCGGTCCACCACCAGTCCGGAGCGGCCGCGAGCCCGAACAGCCACAGCCCCCACCAGAAGCCGATCTCGCCGAGGTAGTTCGGGTGCCGCGAGTACCGCCAGAGTCCCTGGTCGGCGATCTGGCCGCGATGTCCCGGGTCGGCCGTGAACCGGTGCAGCTGGCGGTCCGCCGCGGCCTCGACCGCGATCGCGGTGACCGTGACCGCGGCGGCCAGGATGTCGAGCGCACCGACCGGGCGCCGGCCGGCCACCATCGCCGGCCAGAGCGACAGCAGGCCGGCGAAGACGACGAGCGTCGGCATCAGCTGGATCCCGCCGAGGCTGACGAGCGGCCATGGCAGCCGGCCGCGCGTCTGCCGGCGCAGCTGGACGTACCGCCAGTCCTCGTGCCCGAGGCCGCGCCACGTACCCATCCAGTTCGCGGTCAGGCGGACCGCCCAGACCGCGACGAGCACGCCGACCACGACCTGGCGTACGTGCTCCCCGGCGGTGGCGCCCGGCCAGCCCAGCACCGCCCAGGCCACCGCGACGACCGGCGGCGCGACGCTCCAGTACGGGTCGTAGAGGCTCGCGTTGGCCAGGACCACCGAGAGCGCGAAGACGAGCACGGTGGCGGCGACGTCGGCGGCCAGCGTGCGGATCAGCGGGTGAACGCCGGGGAGCGCGGCTGCGGTCACCGCCGCACCGCCGCCGGCCAGCAGGTAGCTCAGGGCGACGATCGCGAGCGATCGGCGGCGGGACGCGGCCGACAGGCGCCGGCCGATCCGGTAGTTCTCGTCGGGCTCCACCACGGCACCACCCTAAGGGCCGCTGGGCCCACCCGAAGGTCACCGGCCCCGGCGGGCACCGGACCCGGCAGACCGCTCGGCTTCGGCCAGCGCGCGGGCCTTGGCCGCCCGGACCGTGGTCGAGAGCGTCGTGATGTCGTACGCGCCGTGGTGCCGCCGGCCGTTGACGAAGAACGTCGGCGTACCGGAAACGCCGCTCAGGTCGGCCGAGTCCACGTCCTCGGCGACCCGGGCGGCACCGACCCGCCGCTCCAGATCGTCGCGGAACCGGTCGACATCCAGGCCCAGCCGGCCCGCGTACCCGGTCAGGTCGGCGGAGCGGAGCTCGTTCTGGTGGTCCAGCAGGAGGTCGTGCATCTCCCAGAACGCGCCCTGCAGGGCGGCGGCCTCGGCGGCCTCGGCGGCGAGCTGGGCGTGCGGGTGCACGTCGGTGAGCGGCAGGTGCCGCCACACGTACCGCACGTCGCCGAACCCGGCGAGCAGCTCCCGGACCACCGGTTCGGCCTGGCCGCAGTACGGGCACTCGAAGTCGCCGTACTCGACGACCGTCACCGGCGACTCGCGCGGCCCGCGTACGTGGTCGCGGTCCGGGTCGACGGAGGCAACCAGGTCGACGATCGTCTCGGCGGTACCGACCAGCGCCCGGGCCCGGACCGGCCCCGGCAGCCGCCCGACGATCCGGAACACCGTCCAGCTCACGATGGATGCGCACAGCGCCGCACTCAGGACGCCGACCTTGGCCTCTTCGAGCTGCTCCCCGGTCAGCGCCAGCGTCGCGATCAGCAGCGCCACGGTGAACCCGATGCCGGCCGCCGCACCGCCGCCCCCGATCGCGGCCCAGCCGACCGGCGGGCGCAGCCGGCCCCCGCTCAACCGGGTACTGATCCAGGTCAGGCCGAGGATCCCGAGCGGCTTGCCGAGCACGTAGCCGAGCAGGATGCCAAGCGTGATCGGCGAGGTGAACGCCCGGGCAAGGAACTCGCCGCTGATGGCGACGCCGGCGTTGGACAGTGCGAACAGCGGGACTATCAGGTAGCTCGTCCACGGGTGGTAGGTCTGCTGTAGCCGCTCGTTCGGCGAGATGGCCCGGGCCACCCCGGCGCGGGCCGTGCGGGCGAGCTCCGGGGTCGGCTGCTCGCGGAACAGCCGGAACAGGTCGGTGGCCCGCTCGAGATCACCGCGCGCGGCCGGATAGGCGTACGTGAGCAGGCCCATCACGAGCCCGACGACCACCGGCTCGACGCCGGACTTGAACACGGCCACCCAGGCCACCGCGCCGAGCAGCGCGTAGACGAAGCCGTACCGGACCCGGCTCGCGCGGATCGCCAGCACCACGCCGAAGACCGCGAGGGCGACCAGGAGTGCCGGTACGGCGACATGCCCACTGTAGACAATGGCGATGACGGCGAGCGCGATCAGGTCGTCGACGACCGTGATGGTCAGCATGAAGGCGCGCAGCCGGGCCGGGAACCGCGGCCCGACGAGCGCGAGCACGCCTAGCAGGAACGCGGTGTCGGTGGACATCGCGATACCCCAGCCGGTCGCCGCGGGCTCGCCGGCGTTGAACCCGACGTAGATCGCGATCGGGATCAGCATCCCGCCGGTGCCGGCGAGCACCGGCAGCGCGAGCCGGCGGCGCTCGCGCAGCTCGCCCATGTCGAACTCGCGCCGCGCTTCCAGGCCGACGACGAAGAAGAAGAACGTCATCAGCGCGGTGTTGATCCAGCCGCGCAGGCTCTGGCTGACGCCCGAGTCGCCCACCCGGATCGACAGCTCGGTGGCCCAGACGGACGCGTACCCGGTCGGATCCAGATTCACCCAGGCCAGCGCGGCGAGCGTGGCGGTGAGCAGGATAGCGGCGCTGCCCGTCTCGGTACGCAGGAACCGCCGGAACGGCGTGTCCCAGCCGGGCGCCCAGTGCGTCCGCCGCGTCCACCGGCCGGCCCCTGCGGGCTGCGTCATCCGATCACCACAGTCATCCGACCACCACCGTCATGGGCCCATTATCGGGTCGGTGCGGCCGCCAGACCGTGCCTGTGGCCCACTCGGGTCAGCACCGGCTGCGCGGCAGGCGACCGTACCGGCGCCGCCGACCCGCCATGCCCAGCGGTCCAGGGTATGGCGGCCGCCTCGGCCCAACCGGCCGCGCCGTTGCCGGGGGCATCACCGCCGGCCGTGCCCGTACCCGCGAATGGCAACCCCGACGGCCACGCCACGGTGTCCGCCGGGGCGCGTGCGGTCGACACATCGCACCCGACCCGCGTGATCGGTACGGGTACCCCGGCCAGCTGTACGTCTGACGCGGTCGTCGCGACGGACAGGGCGGCTCGTGCGCCAACGGCGGTGCCCTGAGCAGCATCGGGGTGTCCTGGGTGGTGCTGAACAGCGTGCTGACGTACAACTCGGCGATCGGCCGGGGCGCCAACGCGGCGCGGCCCGGTACGCCCGGCGGTGGCAGCGGCGGCGCGATCTACACCGACGGCAACCTCTTCACGGTCCGGATCGCCGGCTCGACTCTCCGCTGACCTGCCCGGCTTCGTAGACTGCGCGGATGACAGTAGCCCGGCCGGATCGCGCCCGCGTGGTCGTTGTCGGCGGCGGGATCATCGGCGCCTCGGTCGCGTACCACCTGGCCCATCTGGGCTGGACCGACGTGGTGCTGCTGGAACGGGACCGGCTGACGTCGGGTACGACCTGGCACGCCGCCGGGCTCATGGTCACCTTCGGCTCGCTCTCCGAGACATCGACCGAGCTGCGCCGCTACACCCGCGACCTGTTCGCCCGCCTCGAAGCCGAGACCGGGCTCGCCACCGGTCTGAAGCAGGTGGGCTTCATCGAGCTGGCGACCGAGCCCGGTCGGCTCGAGGAGTACCGGCGGGTGGCCGCGTTCAACCGGTACTGCGGCGTCGAGGTGCACGAGATCTCGCCGGGCGAGGTCAAGGAGCTCTTCCCGCTCGCGCGTACGGACGACGTGCTCGCCGGGTTCTACGTTCCCGACGACGGCCGGGTGAACCCGGTCGACGCGACGATGTCCCTGGCCCGCGGCGCCCGGCAGCTCGGCGTGACGGTCGTCGAGGGCGTACCCGCGACCGGCTTCCTTACCCGCAACGGCACGGTGACCGGGGTGCGCACCGCGTACGGCGACATCGAGGCCGAGTACGTGGTCAACTGCGCGGGCATGTGGGCCCGGCAGCTCGGCGAGACCGTCGGGGTGAACATCCCGCTGCAGGCGGCCGAGCACTACTACCTCCTCACCACGCCGTTCGACGGGATCGACGGCTCGTGGCCGGTGCTCGAGGACCCGGCCTCGTACGGGTACTTCCGCGAGGAGAGCGGCGGCCTCATGCTCGGGCTGTTCGAGCCGGTCTGTGCGCCCTGGCAGGTCGACCGGGTGCCGGCGGACTTCTCGTTCGGCACGATCACGCCGGACTGGGACCGGATGTCGCCGTACCTGGCCCGGGCGATGACCCGCGTGCCGATCTCGATGGACGTCGGGGTGCGCGACTTCTTCTGCGGCCCGGAGAGCTTCACGCCGGATCTCGCCCCGATCCTCGGCGAGGCGCCCGAGCTGCGGAACTACTTCGTCGCCGCCGGCTTGAACTCCATCGGCATCCTGACCGGCGGCGGGGTCGGCCGCACCCTCGCCCGGTGGATTGTGGACGGTCGGCCGGACGTCGACGTCACCGGCTTCCATATCGACCGGCTCCACCCGTACCAGCGCAACCCGCAGTACCGGGCAACTCGTACGGTCGAGTCGCTCGGGATGGTGTACGAATGCCACTACCCGGGCCGGTCGATGCGTACGGCACGCGGTGCCAAGCGGTCGCCGGTCCACCACCGGCTGGTGGCCCAGCGCGCCTACTTCCGGGAGGTGAGCGGCTGGGAGGGCGCCGACTGGTACGCGCCGGAGGGTGTCGAGCCGGCGGTGGAGGCGCTGTCCTGGGGCCGGCAGAACTGGTTCCCGTACTGGGCCGCCGAGCACCACGCGGCGCGTACCGGCGTGATCCTCATGGACATGTCGTTCATGGCGAAGTTCCTCGTGCAGGGCCGCGACGCCGGGCGGGTGCTCGACCGGGTCTCGGCGAACCGGGTCGACGGCGAGCCGGGCGTCATCACGTACACCCAGTGGCTCAACGAGGGCGGCACGATCGAGGCCGACCTGACGGTGACCAAGCTGGACGAGGACCGGTTCTGGGTCGTCGCCACCGACACCGCGCACCGGCACGTCGAGACCTGGCTGCGCCGGCACCTCGGCGACGCGCACGCGTTCGTCACCGACGTGACGTCCGGCTACGCCCAGCTCAACATCCAGGGTCCGCGCTCCCGCGAACTGCTCGCGTCCGTGACGAGCGCGGACGTGTCGGCGCAGGCGTTCGGGTACCGGGCGGCCCGGTACGTCGACATCGGGTTCGCCTGGGTGCTCTGCGTCCGGATCACCTACCTCGGCGAACTCGGCTACGAGCTATACGTACCGGCCGAGCAGGCGGTGCACGTGTACGACCGGGTCGCCGAGGCGGGGCGCGCCGTGGGCCTGCGGCACGCCGGCCTCAAGGCGCTGTCGAGCCTGCGGATGGAGAAGGGGTACCGCGACTATGGCCACGACATCGACAACACGGACTCGGTGCTGGAGGCGGGTCTGGGCTTCGCGGTGGCGTGGGACAAGCCCGGTGGGTTCGTCGGCCGGGCCGCGGTCGAGGCGGCCAGGGCGGCCGGACCGCTAACCCGCCGGCTCGTCCAGGTGCTCCTTGCCGACCCGGAGCCGCTGATGCTCCACGCCGAGGTCGTACGCCGCAACGGTACGCCGGTGGGCTACGTCCGGTCGGCTTCGTACGGGTTCACCCTCGGCGGTGCGGTCGGGCTGGCGATGGTGGACGCCGGCCAGCCATTCGACCAGTCCTTTATCGACAGTGGAGAGTGGACGGTCGAGGTCGCGGGTACGACGTACCCGGCGACCGTCTCGCTGCGGCCCCTGTACGACCCGGCCAACTCGCGCATCAAGATGTGAGCCATTTCCCGGCCGGTCCGGCGGGTATATCGGCCGTGTACTGAGCCGGTAGCGGTCCGGGGCGGCCCATGACATGACGGTCGCCTCGGCCGACCTGGCGGGTAGCGAGGCGTAGAACCATCCCGCTACGGTCGGCATCATGGACGTCGACGGGGATCTCTATGCGTTCGCCGACCAGTTCCGGCGACTGGTCAACCTCACCGCCGAGCGGTTGCCGCTGCTTGCCTCGGACCGCACCAGCCTGGCGGCGCGGCTCGCCGAGCACGTCGGCACAGCACCGCAGGGCCTACCGGTGGTCGTCGAGTCGTACCCGGGCTATGACCACGCCAACGTCCATCTCGCCATGACCGAATGGTCTACAATGGACGGCCGGGCCGCAGAGCTGATCGGCATCGGGGGCAATGGCCGGGAACACCACAGCCTGTCCGACCTGGTGCAGCACGAGCACTTCGCGGTGGGCGCGGTCGACTACGCCTCGGTACCGGTCGGCGTCGACCGGGAACGCACCTGCGTGCAGCTCGGCGTCTACCTGCTCACCGACGGCGCGGTGCCCATCGCCGTGGCGATGCGGGGCCCCGATCCCCGCAGCGGGTTCGGCGTGCGGTTGGAGGTGCTCACCCACGAGCTCGCCGTGGCGCGCCGGTTCCTCGCCGAGATCAGATCGCTCATGCACCGGCTCAACGTCTACCGCGGGCAGGTGCTCTCGTTCGAGTCCCATGAGTTCGGCCACGGGGTCGGACCGCTGCGCTTCCACCAGCGGCCGCGGCTCGACATGACCGACGTGGTGTTGCCGGGCGGCGTGCTCGATGCCGTCGAGCGCCAGGTGGTCGGGGTCGCCGAGCACCGTGACCGCCTGCGCGCCGCCGGCCACGCGCTCAAGCGCGGCGTGCTGCTGTTCGGTCCACCGGGCACGGGCAAGACGCACACCGTGCGGTACCTGCTCGCCCGGCTGCCCGAGTTCACCGCGGTGATCGTGTCCGGCCTGGGGCTGCGGTTCGTCCAGGAGGCCTGCGCGCTGGCCCGGTTGGTGGCGCCGGCTCTCGTGGTCCTCGAGGACATCGACCTGATCGCCGAGGCCCGCAGCATGCGCCCCGGTCTGGACAATCCGTTGCTGTTCCAGGTGTTGAACGAGATGGACGGCCTGGCGCACGACGCCGACGTCGCGTTCCTGCTGACGACCAACCGCGCCGACCTGCTGGAACCGGCGTTCGCGCAGCGGCCCGGCCGGGTGGACCTCGCGGTGGAGATCCCGCTGCCGGACCCGGCCGCGCGGCGCGCCCTACTCGCGTTGTACGGGCGTGGCCTCGCGCTGACCGAGGCGGGCGTCGACGAGATCGTGGCGCGAACCGCCGGTACGGCGGCCTCGTTCTTCGCGGAGCTCGCCCGGCGTGCCGAGCTGATCGCGGCGGTCGGCGGCGGTACGGCCGGCGCGGCCGAAGTCGACCAGGCCCTCGACGAGCTGGCCGCGACCCGGGATGTGTTGCTCGCCGCCCGGGTGCCCCAGGCCGGCTGGGGACCGGCGGCGGCCGGTCGACCGGCCTAGCTGGTCCG
>JAEHDK010000054.1 GCA_016880465.1 Micromonosporaceae bacterium | reverse complement strand
CAAACTCTGTCGCGAGGAAGGGCTCCCCCACTTTGGAGCGGATGCCGTGGCCGAAGTTATCCGGCAGGGCTTTCGATTCGCCGATCACCACGACCGGCTGTCTCTGCGGTTCAGCCTGGTGAGCGACTTGATCCGGGAAGCCGGGTACTGGGCCAGAAAAGAGGGCCACTCGTTTGTCACCCGTGCGGACGTCGACGCAGCCGTCGCGCACAAGCGCCACCGCTCGAACCTGGCCGAACACTGGATCCAGGATGAAATTAAAGAAGGCACCCTGATGGTCGATCTCGACGGTGAGGTGGTCGGCCAGGTCAACGGTCTCTCGGTGCATCAACTTGGCGACTACGCGTTCGGCCGTCCCACGCGCATCACGGCACGCACCTATGTCGGCACCAAGGGGGTGATCGACATTCAGCGTGAGGCGGAACTCGCCGGCACGATTCACAGCAAGGGGGTCATGACACTAGCCGGCTATCTCGCCGGGAAATTTGCCGGCTCCCACCCCTTCGCCATGAGCGCCTCGTTAACTTTCGAGCAGACGTACTCAGAAGTGGAAGGAGACAGCGCGGCGGTGGCTGAGCTTGCAGCCATTCTATCCAGCCTGTCAGATCTCCCGATCCATCAATGGCTGGCCGTGACCGGCTCCGTCAACCAAGTGGGTGAGGTTCAACCGATCGGCGGGGTGAATGAAAAGATCGAAGGTTTTTTTGAGTCCTGCTCGCGCAAGGGCCTGACCGGCAAGCAGGGCGTCATCATTCCGGCTCGAAATATGAAGCACCTCGCTCTTCGTCGCGAAGTGGTGGAGGCCATCGAGTCCGGGCACTTCGCCGTCTACGCCGTAAATACAAATACGGCGTGACACGAGGGGCACTACCCCGGAGGTGTGTTCATGGGATGGGGGTGAGACCGGAACCGGCCGGCCGCCTTGGGATCCGAGCCCGAGCACCCACGAAGCCCGCCGGGTGGCGTGACCTACGCTCCGCCACCCGGTGCTGGTACCCCAGTACACCTACCCCGAAGGAGCACACCGATGACCACCACCGCACAGCTCGGCGACGCCATCACCGAGATGGCGCTGCGGCTGGCCACGTCCGAGCGGGCCCGGCTCCGCGCCACGACCGACGACGAGCTCGACCGCCACCTCCGTGCCTGCACCCGGCGCTTTCGCTGCATCCAGCGGCTCACCGCCGCGCTCGTCGCCCGCGCCGCCGACCAGTCCTGACCACACTCACCCGAAGGAGCCCACCGAGATGGCCCAGTCGCCGAGCAAGGATCGTGCACGCCGGAAGCTGCCCCCCGGCAAGGCGCGGCGCGCCATCGACGCGATCGTGGCATGCCTTGAGTACGAGGACCTCCAGGGCAGCGACCGCGTCGCACTTGAGGACGCACGCGCTGCGCTCGACAGCTACGACCAGTCCTGACCACCACACGACACATACCCCCGAAGGAGCCGAAATGGCACTCGTAACGCGCATCGGCAAGCCGACCGCGGCACAGGTCGCGGTCCTGCGCTACTACGCAGGCATGGGCGCGCCGGATAGCCGCAACTGGGGGGCCTCGATTCGCGCCTGCCGCGACCGTGATTGGCTCGATTCGATCGAAGACTTCCCGTACCACCGCACCACCGAGGCCGGACTCAAGGCGCTTCGGTCCGTGTCCTGACCGCTTCCGTCCGGCCCTTCGGGGCCGTGGCGGTGGCCGCCAGGTCAACCCAACTCACCGAAGGAGCACACCATGATCACCGACCGCGACATCCGCGACCAGATCGCCACCGCGATCCAGGAACAGGGCGAGGACTTCGACGTGGACGGCATCGTCGCCGAGATCCAGCAGACCTACGGGCTCGTGGACATCGACACCATCCCGTCCGCCGAGTTCTGGGCCATCGTCGAGCGGCATGACCAGGGCGCCGACTACGGCATCCTGACCGACTACACCACCGGCGAAGCGATCCGCCCGGCCACCGAGGCCGAACGGGATGCGTCCCGCGCAGCAGGCGGCCCCGGCGTGTTCCGCGTCGACCGGGGCGGCGAGATCTGCTCGGCCGACGCAGACCCGGCCGTGTACGGCCCGACCCGCGACGTGTTCGTCGCCGAGTAGTCCTGACGCTTACCGTCCCGCCGGTCGCGTACCGGCGGGAGCGGTGGCCGCCAGGCCAACAGCACAACACCATCCGTTCCGCGTAGCAGCGCACAGCGCTCCGCGAACCCCAGTCCTAGGAGGGACCATGAACATGATCCGCACCGCACGGAACCTGTCCGCCGGCACCGTCGCCGGGATCGCCGGCTACGCCAGCTACTGGCATCAGGTCGCCGTGGCCCTGCACGCTGGCGAGCGCGCCGAGCTGGCCCACCTGATCCCGCTGTCCGTCGACGGCATGCTCATCGTGGCGAGCATCGCCATGGTCGACGACCGCAACCGCGGCGCGACCCCGCGGCTGTCCGCCAGGATTGCGTTCGGCATCGGCATCGTCGCCTCCGTCGCCGCGAACGTGGCGGCCGCGCTGCCCACCATCGAAGGCCGCATCGTCGCCGCGTGGCCGGCGGTCGCGCTGCTGCTCGTCGTCGAGATCCTGTCCCGGCGCGGCCGCACGGCCGATGTGAAGCCGATCGACGTTGCCGTTACATCGGTGCCGGGGATTGCAGGCCAGCCTGAGATCAGCGTCGCAGCTGTTCTCGCCGAGCCGTCGATCGCCCCGGTGTCCCCGGCACCGGCCGGTATGCGCATGGCCACCGGCGCGCTCGGACTTCCCACCGCCAAGCCGCTGCCGCCGGCCCGTACGGGAGATACGGGTGTTGAGCCAGCCCTGACGACCCGCGCCGCCCGCACACAGAATGGCGATGATCATGGACGACGACCAGGCCCCGAGTCCAGAGGAACAGCAGCGACATCGTCAGCTCCGGACTCATCGTCATAGTGATGCCACCACGGGTCTGGCCTACCCGCTTCGTCTATGGGGCACTCAGGCGGTCTGTGGTATTCATCGTGCGGCCGACAGAAGACGTAACCGCACTCAATCATCGCGTCGTGCCACTCGTCGTTCCATGCGGCCATGATTTATCTCCTCTAGTTGAACAGGCAACGTACAGGCCCCGCACCCTCGACCAGGGGTGCGGGGCCTTTTCGTGTTTCCGGGCCCAACTGCCGCGTTACGAGATCGTAGGTGTGGCAGCCATCGCCACGCCGGCCGGAGAAACCCCCGGCGGAGGCGCCGGCGGAGCCGCGGACGGGGCCGGCGACGGATCCACCTTGGTCCGGTGGATGTACGCCTCGTAGGCCATCAGCGCCGCGCTGGCCGCCGCCACACCCGCCGTGATGGCGGTACGCCGCACATCGAATGGCTGCCCCCGGAACATGCCCAACAGCTCGTGCTGGACGACCTGAACGCCAGCGTCGGACGCGGGCACCAGGATGACAGCGCCGATGCCCTGCAAGATGGTGCGCCAGGCCCGGTTCTTACCGTCCGCGCGGAGCCATTGCCGCGCCCGGTCGGTGATCGCCGGGGTGGCCCGGCGACGCTGCTGGTAGGCGTGCACGAAATGCGGCACGAGCCACGATCCGAGCAGCGTCGCCGCGCCGATAGCCACGGTCTGCGGCACCCACGCCGTGATCAGTTCGGTCCACGTCACCGTGTCCGGGTCGGTGTCGGCGGCCCCCCACAGCTCCATGCCTACCGCCGCGGCGGTGAGTACCAGGAAGACAGTCCGCCAGATGGTGCGCTTTTTCATGGTTGCCCTCCTTAGGGGCGGGGGATCAGCTCGCCGGTGTCGTCCCACACGTTGCCGGTCCACACCGCGTCGGCCGGCATGCCGTCCTTACATAGTCCGTAGCGCCACATGCCGCGGCCGAACCGGTTGTCGATGAACGACTGCGCGGTGGCGATCGGATCAGGCCCCATTAAGGTGTAGTTGCCGCCGCGCATGATCGTTTTAGTGACTTGCAGGTCGTCGTAGGTGCCGGAGATCGGTGAGCCCCACTGGATGGCGCCGTTCATCCAGTCGCCGGCCTTGTCGGCCTGCAGCGAGTTGTGGGTGATCCGGCAGTGCGCGCCGCGTCGGATCTGGATGCAGTCGTTGTGCGACCCGTCGGTGCGCATCAGGTCGTGGATCCAGCAGTCCTCGATGACGGTGTTGTCCTGCTCGATGCGCGGCCCGTCGCCGCAGCCCCACATGTCGCAGCGGCGCAGCGTGTACCGGCCGCCGCTGGAGTAGACGGCGATGGAGCCGCCGACCGTACGGGAGTAGTTGATGATCAGGTTGTCGCCGTAGAGCCGGATCGGGTACGCGCCGGATGTCACCGACCGCCGGGCCGCACAGTCGTTGATGGTGACGTTGTTGCCGCGGACGATGATCGACCCGTCGACATCCCACCTCTGGATCACGTCACCGTTGGTCGACGTGTCCAACGTGCCGCGTGGCGTCATCGACAGCCGTGGGCCGGTGTTGCCGGGCCCGGGCCAGCCGTACCGGACCGGGTCGGCCCACACGTTACGCAGCGGCCCGCCGTCGGTGATGGTCAGCTCGTGCCGGAACTCGACCGGGTTGCCGGCCGTGTCTCGAGCGAGCCGGCGCAGCGTAGCCACGGTTCAGGCCGCCGCGACGGCCACGTGCACGATCGTCGGGTCGCCCGGGTCGACGGTCAGCGTGATTCGCGGGTCGTCGCAGGTCGGCT
>JAEHDK010000547.1 GCA_016880465.1 Micromonosporaceae bacterium | reverse complement strand
TCCGGCACCGACCGCATCGAGCTTGCCGAGCCCGACCCCGGAGCTGACCGCGGCGGGTACGTTCCCGACCACCGGTCCGGGCACCTGGACGTACGCCTCGACCCAGGGCGGGATCCTCGGCACCGCCGGTACGCTGCGCCGGTTCAAGGTGGCGATCGAGACCGGGATCACCCAGGACATGACCCAGCTCGCCACCAAGATCGACCAGACCCTGGGCGACCCGCGCAGCTGGGTCGGCAGCAGGCAACTGCGCCTGCAACGCGTACCGGAGAATGCCAGTGCCGAGTTCACGATCTACCTGGCGACCCAGGAGACGGCCCGCAGGATCTGTGCCGGTGGTGGCGTGGACATCCGGGCGAACGGCGTCCCGTACACGTCATGCCGGGTGTTCGGCAAGGTAGTCATCAATCTTGCTCGATGGATGGCGTCGGTGCCCGACTACGTCGGCAACGGCATACCGCTCGCCGAGTACCGGACCTACGTGATCAACCACGAGACCGGTCACCAGCTCGGGTACAACCACGAGCTGTGCCCGGCTGCCGGCCGGCCGGCGCCGGTCATGCAGACCCAGACCCTGGGCCTCAAGGGGTGTACCCCCAACGCCTGGCCCTATCTGGACGGCAAGCGGTACTTCGGGCCGCCGGCACCGCGCTGACGGTAGCGGGTGACGCCCGTCATGGTCGGGCCCGCCATTTGCGCGCAACAATGGTGCGAACCGCCTATCCGCAGGAGACCACCGTGCCACTGCCACCGCTCGTCCAGCCCGCCGAGGCGCTGTCGGTCGACGAGATCCGCCGGTACTCGCGGCACCTGATCATTCCGGACGTCGCGACCGCGGGGCAGAAGCGGCTGAAGAACGCCCGGGTCCTGTGCGTCGGCGCCGGCGGGCTCGGCTCGCCGGCCATGATGTACCTGGCCGCGGCCGGCGTCGGCACGCTCGGCATCGTCGACTTCGACACCGTCGATGAGTCGAACCTCCAGCGCCAGGTCATCCACGGCCAGTCGGACGTCGGCCGGTCGAAGGCGGAGTCCGCGGCGGCCTCGATCCGGGAGATCAACCCGCTGGTCCAGGTGGTGATCCACAACACCGCGCTCGACCGCGACAACGTCTTCGAGATCTTCCGCGGGTACGACCTGATCGTCGACGGTACGGACAACTTCGCGACCCGCTACCTGGTCAACGACGCCGCTGTCCTGCTCGGCAAGCCGTACGTCTGGGGCTCGATCTACCGGTTCGACGGCCAGGCCAGCGTGTTCTGGGCGGGCGAGCCCGCGAACGGGCCGTGCTACCGCTGCCTGTACCCCGAGCCGCCGCCGCCGGGGATGGTGCCGTCCTGCGCCGAGGGTGGCGTGCTCGGCGTGCTCTGCGCGTCCATCGGCTCGATCCAGGTGACCGAGGCGATCAAGCTGCTCACCGGCGTCGGCGAGCCGCTGGTCGGCCGGCTCATGGTGTACGACGCCCTGGAGATGTCGTACCGGACCATCACCGTCCGCAAGGATCCGCAGTGCGTACTGTGCGGTCCGAACGCGACGCAGACCGAGCTGCTGGCGGACTACGAGGACTTCTGCGGTGCGGTGTCCGAGGAGGCGGTCAGTGCCACGCTCGGTGCCACGATCACCGCGACCGAGCTGAAGGAGTGGCAGGACGCCGGCAAGGACCTGTTCCTCGTCGACGTACGCGAGCCCGCCGAGTACGAGATCGTCCGCATCCCGAACAGCGTACTGATCCCCAAGGGCGAGGTCGTCTCGGGCGAGGCCCTCGCGCGGCTGCCGCAGGACCGCCAGATCGTCCTGTACTGCAAGTCGGGCGTACGGTCGGCCGAGGCGCTCGCCGCGGTGAAGGCGGCCGGGTTCCGCGACGCGGTACACGTACAAGGCGGGGTGCTCGGCTGGGTGCGCCTGGTGGACCCGTCGCTGCCGGCCTACTGATCAACCCTGGCTATCCGAGGGAGGCGACCGCCCAGTGGCGCGGGTAGCCTACGCAGGTGGTTGACATCGACGCGGCGATCGGCTTCGTGATCGCCAAGGGGGACATCGTCGATCGGGCCCGGCTCTCCTGGTTGCGCAGTGGTATCGCGCCGGAGCACGATGTCGTGGCCCGCGCCCAGCTCGGGCAGTCGGCCGACGGGGGCTGGCCCGCGTTCTGGGCCGACGATGTGTCGTCGGTCGATGCGACCTGCTTCCGCCTCAGCGAGCTCGACGACCTCGGCGCGCTCGGCACCCAGGCCGCGCGCCGGGCGCTCGACTGGCTGGTCGCCCGCCAGGCGGCGGACGGCACCTGGGAAGAGGACCACTCGCTGGCTGACGCGGCCCCGCCGTGGGCCCGGCCCGGTGACCCGGAGGCCAAGCTCTACCTGACCGCCAACGCGACGTACTGGTTGACGGTCGCCGGGTTGGAGGCGCGCGCGGCCGGGCCGCTGGACTCCCGGGTGGGCGGTGCGTACGCCGGCGTCGTGGCCAAGGGCGCCCGGGCCATCGCGGCCAGCCTCGCCGAGGACGGTACCTGGCCGTCCTTTCTGGTCACCGGCTGGCTCGGTGCCGCGGTGCTGTACCGCCAGGACATGTTCCTGGAGGCCGCGAAGATGCAGGTGGCGCTCGCCGACCGGATACCGGCGATGAGCCCGGCCGACACCGCCTCGCTGGCCGCCTCGCTGCGCCGCGTCGGAGTTCCCGACGAGGACGTACTGCTGGTCGCGGCGCGCCGCCGGCTCACCCAGATGCAGCGCAGTGACGGCGGCTGGTCGAGCGACGACGGCGAACAGTTCGACGTACACACCACGCTGACCGCGATCCGCGCGGTCCGCTGAGGTACGACCGGTTGCTCAGCCTTCCGGTGCGACCGGGGTGTCGGGCAGCGCGGGGGACACCGGCGCCGCCGGTGGCGTCAGCATGGCGCGCAGCTCGTCGACGGCATTCCGCAGCGCCGCGACCTCGGTCCGCAAGGCCTCGTTCGCGGTCGTATGAGTGGCGAATCCGGCCTTGATGGCATTGGGAAACTTGAACCGGTCGCCGGTGTCCGCCCCGTCTTTGCCCTGCACGAGCCCCGACATCCAGTGCCAGAGGTCGCGGAACACCTGCTCGTTGGGTATCCCCGGAATGATCTCTTCCATGAAGTCGCCCTCTTCCGCAATCGCCGCCGCGACGTCCCGGCGAAACTGAGCCATGTCGAAGCCCGGATCGGACTTGTCACCCGGCTGATGCTCCTTGTGGCCAACCACATGCTCGACCGGCCACCCGGTGTGCCGCAGGATGGCCGCGACCCCGCGGACGTAGGAGCGGTACTGCACCAGATTGCTGCCCTGCCAGGTCTCGCCCTGCGCGTGCGCCGCCTCGATCCCGAGCAGCGACGAGTTCCCCTTGCCGAGCAACGCGCCGCCGAACCCGGTCAACGCATGGTTGCACCGGCCCGAGCCGACCACGGTCCATTCCCCGGTCCGGGACAGGTAAAGCTGGGCAATCGGCGCCGGTGCCGAGTCGCTCCCGGTGATCGCCAGCACCCGGATCTCATCCCGGTCCTGGCTGTGTGCCGACCCCTGCGTCTCGTGGATGATCAGCCCGATCGGCTCGTACGATTCGCGCCCGCGCTCCCGCCAGCCGTCGAACTCGTGCACGACGAGGCCGGCGTCGCGCAACACCTCAGGTAACCACATCAAGCGGCCCATGCGTGCACAGTACGTGCGCGTCGGCTGCCGGTCAGTCAGGAGACGGACAGGTCAGCCGCGAATGTGGCCGTCGCCGGTCACCACGTACTTGGTCGACGTGAGTTCGGGAAGGCCCATCGGCCCGCGCGCATGCAGCTTCTGTGTCGAGATGCCGATCTCCGCGCCGAAGCCGAACTCACCGCCGTCGACGAACCGGGTGGACGCGTTTACGAGAACGGCCGCCGCGTCGACCCGGGCCGTGAACTCCCGGGCGGCCGACACCGAGCCCGTCACGATCACCTCGCTGTGTCCCGTACCGTACCGCCGGATGTGCGCCACCGCCTCGTCGAGCGAACCGACCACCGCCACCGCGATGTCGAGGGACAGGTACTCGTTCGCGTAGTCCTCCTCGGTCGCCGCCCGGACCTCCTCGGAGTAGCGCCGGGTCGCCGCGTCCCCGTGGACGGTAACCCCGGCCGAGGCGAGCCAGCCCAGCGCGAGCGGCAGGAACGCGTCCGCCACGTCCGCGTGTACCAGCAGCGACTCGGCCGCGTTGCACACCGACGGCCGCTGGGTCTTGGCATTGAGCAGGATGGACAGCGCCATGTCGAGGTCCGCGCCCGCGTCCACGTACACGTGGCAGTTGCCGACCCCGGTCTCGATGACCGGGACCGTCGAGTCCTCGACCACCGACCGGATGAGCGCGGCGCCGCCGCGCGGGATGAGCACGTCCACGAGCCCGCGGGCGCGCATCAGCTCCTTGGCGTCGTCGCGGCTGGCCGGGTCGATCTGCTGCACCGCGTCGGCCGGCAGGTCGTGGGCCGCGATCGCCTCCCGCAGCACGTCGACCAGCGCGGCGTTGGAATGCCGGGCGGTCGAGGAACCGCGCAGCAGCACCGCGTTGCCCGACTTCAGGCACAGTCCGGCCGCGTCGACGGTCACGTTCGGCCGGGCTTCGTAGATGATGCCGACCACCCCGAAGGGGACGCGCACCTGGCGCAGCTCCAGCCCGTTGCGCAGGGTCGCGCCGCGGACCACCTCGCCCACCGGGTCGGGCAGGGTCGCGACGTGACGCAGCCCGTCGGCCATGCCTACCACGCGTGGTCCGTTGACGGTCAGCCGGTCCACAACGGACTCCGCTAGGCCGGACTCCAGCGCCGCCGCCACGTCCTGGCCGTTGGCCTCGAGAATCGTGGCGGTACGGCGTTCCAGCGCGTCGGCCATCGCCAGCAAGGCGTCGTCCTTGACGGCTCGGGTGGCGGTCGCGAGGGCCGCCGCGGCCCCCCGGGCCCGATGTGCGGCTTCGGTGATCATGCCTCGCTCCCTCCTATCCGGACAGCACCACGAGGTCGTCGCGGTGGATGACCTCGCGCTCGTACTGTGGACCCAGCGCCGCGGCCAGCTCCACAGTGGACCGACCGAGCAGGCCGGGCAGCTCTGCGGCGTCGTAGTTGACCAACCCGCGCGCGACCGCCCGGCCGCCGACGTCCACGAGGTCGACCGGGTCCCCCGCGGTGAACCGCCCGTCGACCGCGGTGATGCCGGCCGGCAGTAACGACGTGCGGCGGTCGACCACGGCCCGGACGGCACCCTCGTCGAGGTGCAGCCGGCCGCGCGGTGCGGTGGCGTGGGCGAGCCAGAACAGCCGGGCAGCCGGCCGCTCGGGTACGCCCGGGAAGAACGTGCCGACCGGCTCGCCGGCCAGCGCCGCCGCGGCGAGCCCGGCAGCGGTCAGCACGACCGGGATGCCGGCGCCGGTCGCGATCCGGGCCGCCTCGACCTTGGTGACCATCCCACCGGTACCCAGGCCGCCCCGCCCGGCGCGGCCGAGGCCGACCCCGGTCAGGTCGGCGGTGGAGCGCACCTCGTCGATCCGCCGCGCACCCGGCCGGGCCGGGTCGCCCGTGTAGAGGCCATCCACATCGGACAGAAGGACGAGCAGATCGGCGCGTACCAGCGCGGCGACGAGCGCGGCGAGCCGGTCGTTGTCGCCGAACCGGATCTCCTCGGTCGCCACCGTGTCGTTCTCGTTGACCACCGGTACCGCACCGAGGTCGAGCAGCCGGCGCAGCGTGCGGTACGCGTTGCGGTAGTGCGCCCGCCGGGTCACGTCGTCGACGGTGAGCAGCACCTGCCCGGCGATCCGGCCGTGCCGGGCGAACGCGGCGGTGTACGCCCGCATCAGCAGCCCCTGCCCGACACTCGCGGCGGCCTGCTGGGTGGCCAGGTCGCGGGGCCGGGTACGCAGGCCGAGCGGCGCCAGCCCGGCCGCGATCGCGCCGGACGACACGAGTACGACCTCCCGGCCGGCGGCGGTGTTGGTGGCGTGCACGTCGACGAGTGCGTCGACGCGGCCCGGGTCGAGCCCGCCGGACGCGGTGGACAGCGAGGACGAACCCACCTTCACCACGACCCGGCGCGCGGCCGGCACTGCATCCCGCACGTGGTCCATTCTGGGTGGACGGTACGGACGGAGCACGGCGGGATCCCATATCGTGGCGCACTGTGACCCCGGAGGAGTACGTCGAGGAGGTGCTCGCGCTCGTCGAGCGGATACCGGCGGGGCGGGTGATGTCGTATGGGGCGATCGCCGAATGCCTGCGCGACCGCGCCGGCCGGGGCAGCGCCCGGTACGTGGGCACGGTGCTGGCCCGGTACGGCTCACCGGTGCCGTGGCACCGTGTGGTGGCCTCGAACGGGCGGGTGGTCCCCGGGCACGAACGCGAGGCGCTGCGCCGGCTCCGCGCCGAGGGCACTCCGCTGCGCGACGACCGCGTCGACATCGCCCGGGCGATGTGGTGGCCGGAGGGGTGATAATGTGATAGCCACAAATGCTGGTAAAGCGTTGGTTGCTCCCATTGGCATAACTGTAAATCGTTTTTTGCCATCAGCAATAAAGAAAGCTGTTTTTGGATTACTACTTTCTGTTAGCTTGATTTACCAATATCCAGACTTCATGTCTATACAATT
>JAEHDK010000546.1 GCA_016880465.1 Micromonosporaceae bacterium | reverse complement strand
GTGCATCCAGGGCCGGTACGCCCAGCGCCCGCAGCGCCGCCGGTACGTCGCCCGGCAGCGCGTCGAGCACCGCCTGCTCGTCCGGCGTGAACGGCCGTACGTCGTCGTAGAAGCCGTCGACCAGCACCCGCCCGTCCGGGGCGCGCATGGTCGACAGCAGGTGGACGAGCCGCCAGGCCGGGTTCGGCGCGACGCCGCCCCAGTTGCCGGAGTGCGTCGGGTAGGCCGCACCGCGCGCCCGCAGCGCGAACTTGACGATGCCGCGGACGCCCAGGCACACGCACGGGCCGCCGTCCTGGTGCACCGGACCGTCGCTCCACAGCACGAGGTCGGCGCCGAGCAGGTCGCGGTGGTGCTCGGCGAACCACGGCAGGTGCGGGCTGCCCAGCTCCTCCTCGCCGTCGAGCAGCACGGTGACCGAGCACGGCAGCCCACCGGTCACGGCACGCAGGGCCTCCAGCCCGAACAGGTGGGCCAGGTGCTGGCCCTTGTTGTCGCCCGTACCGCGCCCGTAGACCCGTCCACTTCGGACCTCGGGTGCGAACGGCGGGCTGTGCCACTCGTCGAGCGGGCCCGCCGGCTGGACGTCGTAGTGCCCGTAGATGAGGACTCTGGGCGTACCCGGTGGTCCGTCCGCCGTACCGAGCACCACCGGAGCGCCCGGCGTCGGTACGATCCGCGGTGCCAGCCCTACCGATTGCATCAGGCCGGCGGCGAACTCGGCGGCCTGGGCCATCCCCTCGCCGGTCGCGCTCACGCTCGGCTGGGCGACGTACCGCAGCAGCGTGTCCAGGTACCGGTCCTCGTTGGCGGCCACGTACGCGTCGAGCGTCACCGGCCCACCATACCGACCGGGCGGGCCTCGCCCAGCAGCCACTCGGCGTCCAGCGGCGAGACGGTGGCCTGCCAGCCCAGGTCGGCCAGCCGGCGTTCGAGCTGCCGCGTACCGCGGAACACCTTCACGATGCGGTACGTGGAGCCGTCCCCGAGCCGCCGCTCGACCACGTCCGGCTCGCCGTCCACATAGGACTCCTTGACCGCCCCGGCGGGCCGCTCGTCGACGAAGATGGCCCGGCCGCCGACGCGGAGCCAACCGCGCACCCGCGCCCAGAACTCGTCGAACGCCCAGTCCGGCACGTGGGAGAGCCAGAACGCGAAGAACACCGTGTCGTACGCCTGGGCGGCGGGGTAGTGAAAGACGTCGGCGGTCACGAACTCGGCGGTGCCGGAGGGCACCCGGTCGCGGGCCGCGTCGAGCATCTCCGGGGCCGCGTCGAGCGCGGTCAGCCGGCTGGCGTGGCGTACGAGGTGCCGGGTCCAGACCCCGGTACCGCAGGCGATCTCCAGCAGGTCGCCGGTCGGGCCGAACCGGTCGACGATCGCGGCCAGCCGGTCGCCCGTCAGGTCGCCGTCGCGGTACGCGGTCGTGTCGTACTCGGCCGCCCGCCGCCGGTAGTAGGCGATCTGCTCGTCCATCATGCGGACAGCATGGTACCGATCGCCCTCGGCTGCCAGATCGGCCCGCGCCCGCCGGTTTCCACGGTGGCTGCCTGGGGAGGAGACAGGGTGAGCGGCGCCGACCGGCGCGTCGTCCCGACCCGCCGCACGGACGCCGCGAAGGGGGCAATGCGATGGCTGAGATGGCTGGACAGCAGGGCCGACTGGCGGGCCGCCGGCTGGCGTTCCTCGCCACCGACGGCGTCGAGGAGGTCGAGTACACCGAGCCGCGGGCCGCCGCCGAGCGCGCCGGAGCGCAGGTCGAGCTGATCTCGATCAAGGCCGGGTCGGTCCAGGCGGTACAGCACGACCTGGACAAGTCGCAGATGTACCTGGTGGACCGGGTCGTCACCCAGGCCGATCCGGGCAGCTACGACGCGCTGGTGCTGCCCGGCGGCGTCGTCAACCCGGACCGGCTGCGGATGAACTGGGACGCGGTGAACTTCGTCCGTACGTTCGTCGAGGCCCGCAAGACCATCGCGGCGATCTGCCACGGGCCGTGGACGCTCGCCGAGGCCGACGCCGTACGGGACCGCACGATGACCTCGTACCCGAGCCTGCGTACCGACCTGCGCAACGCGGGCGCGCGGTGGGTGGACGAGCCGGTTTGCGTGGACGGCGGGCTGGTCACCAGCCGGCGCCCGGCTGACCTGCCGGTGTTCTGTACGACGATGGTCGAGCAGATCGCGCAGACCGAGCGGATCGCGGCCTACTGACCGGCCGGCGGCGGCATATCCGCCACACCCTGCCGGCTGCCGGGCATCGTTTCCGCTCCGGCGGTCCGGGTAGTACGAGGACTCCACCGACTATCGCAGGAGTTGCCCATGCCAGCCCAGTCGCGCAAGAAGACGAGCAGCGCCGCGTCGTTCACCGTTCCCGGCCTGAACGCCGACGACGCCTCGACCACGGCCGCACTGTTGCAGGAGCGACTGACCGCACTCACCGACCTGTCGCTCACGCTCAAGCACATCCACTGGAACGTGGTGGGACCGCTTTTCGTCGCGGTGCACCAGATGCTCGACCCGCAGGTGGACGCCGTACGGCTGATGGTCGATACCACCGCCGAGCGCATCGCCACGCTCGGCCAGGCCCCGGTGGGTACCGCCGGCGCGCTGGTCCGGGCCCGCACCTGGGACGACTACCCGCTCGGTCGCGGGGACGCGATCGCCCACCTCGGCGCGCTCGACCTCTTCTACGGCGGGATCATCGCCGATCACCGCCAGGCCATCGACAAGCTCGAGGAGATCGACCTGGTCACCCAGGACATGCTCATCCAGCAGACCGAACAGCTCGAGCACTTCCAGTGGTTCGTCCGCGCCCACCTGGAGAACTCCGCCGGCACGCTGGCCACCGCCGGCGCCACGACCGAGGAGCAGGCCGCGTCGTACGCCCAGCGGACGTGAGCCCGGCACCCGTTCGCCGGGTGGCCGGGCGGGCGCGGGCTACCCCGGTCCGCCGCCGAGCCCGGCGCGGCGCAGCGCATCGGCGAGCGCGG
>JAEHDK010000545.1 GCA_016880465.1 Micromonosporaceae bacterium | reverse complement strand
GGCAGCCGCCGGCCACCGGACCGCGGCCGACCTCGGCCGCCCGCCGACCCGTCGTCTACAATGGACCGCCGCCGGCCGCGGTAGAGATCCAGCGGCCCGACAGACACTCAGCGGATTCCCAGCCGAAGCCGGAACATACCCAACTGCCGGTGCGTTCGTTACACCACGAGACCACAGGGGAGCGTGACGGACAATGACGACCGGTACCGACTACGACGCCCGCACCCGGCCGAGGGTGGGCGTGATCGAGGCCGAGGACAGCCTCGACGAGCTGCGGGCCCGCCGCGCGGAGACGCAGTCGAGCACCGTGGATGCGGAGGAATCGGAGGCTTTCGAGCTACCCGGCGCGGAGCTGCTCGACGAGGAGCTGACCGTGCCGGTCGTGCCCATGAGCAGCTATGAGTTCCGCTGCGCGCGCTGCTTCCTGGTGCACCACCGCCGCCAGCGGGTGAGCCGGCCCAACGGCGAGGACATCTGCCGCGACTGCGCCTGAACCGTACGGCAGACCGGCACGACGGCGTAGTGCGCACCGGCCGGTTCAGCGTGCGTGGCTGAGCAGATCGTCGACGATCTCAGCGAACCGGCCCACGACCAGGGACAGGTGACCCTCGGCCGGCAGCAGGTGGGCGCGCGCCTGCGGCAGGTGCGTGGCGAGCCACTCGCCGTGCCGGTACGGCACCATCCGGTCCTCGCCGCCCTGCCAGACGGCGACCCCGCCCGCGCGGTCCAGCGGCACGTTCCAGTCCCCCACGAAAGCCAGGTCGTCGTCGCGCCAGCCGGCGATCCCCCGGGAGATCGCGCCGCGGAACGTCGCCGCCATGAACTCGGCGAACTCGCCGGTCAGCTCGCCCCGGTCGACCTCCGAGGCCAGGCCGCCCAGCGCCTCGGCCACCTGCGTACCGTCGATCGAGACGAGCCCGGCCGCCTGCTCGGCAAGGTACCGGGTAAGCGCCTCCTCGCCCCGTACGGCCGCGCCGAACTCGTCGACGTTCTCCGGCCCCATGCCGGCCAACCAGTCGAGGTCCGCCGCCCCCAGCGGGGCCACGCCCGCGATCGAGGCGGCCCCGGCGCACCGGTCGGGCAGCAGTGCGGCGCAGGCGAGCGCGTGCGGCCCGCCGCCCGACCAGCCGAGCGTGACGAAGTCGCCGGCGCCGAGCGCGTCCAGCACCGCCGCGGTGTCTCCGGCCGCGTCGGCCACCCTGCGGCCGGGCTGCGGGGTCGACTCGCCGCACCCGGGCCGGGAGTACACGACGAGGCGCAGCCCGCGCCGGGTCACCGCGTCGACCATGGGCGGGAAGGGTACGGCCGCCGACGGGGTGCCGTAGTGGAAGACCAGTGGCCGGCCGTGCTCCGGGCCGACGACCAGGACATCGAGGTGCCGCCCATCGGCGAGATCCACGCGCATTGGCCCATTGTGCCGGGCGGCGGCGGACCGCACCGGCCGTCCCGCCACGGTCAGTCGACGCAGAACTCGTTGCCCTCGGGATCGTGCAGGACGACCGCGTAGTGGTCGATGCCCGGCTCGGACAGCACCCGCAGGGTGGTGGCGCCGAGCCCGACCAGGCGGGCGACCTCGGCATCGACGAGCTCGCGGCACCACGGATCCGCCGGGCATCGACACTTACACTGATCTCGATATGATCCGGTGATGAGCGCCCCCACGGTGAGCGACAGCCCGACGGCGGCGGCGCGGCGCAGTCCGTGGCTCGTGCTGGCCGTGCTGTGCGTGCCGTTCTTCATGATCCTGCTCGACACGACGATCGTGAACATCGCGGTGCCCGACCTGACGTCGAGCCTGCAGGCCTCGCTCGACCAGGTGCTCTGGATCGTGAACGCCTACACCCTGACGTACGCGATGCTGCTGATCACCGGAGGCCGGCTCGGCGACCTGTTCGGCCCGAAGCGGCTCTTCCTCGTGGGGCTGGTCGTCTTCACCCTCGCCTCGGCGGCCTGCGGCCTCGCGCAGCACCCGAGCCAGCTGGTCGGCACCCGGATCGCCCAGGGCGTCGGTGGCGCGATGCTCACGCCGCAGACGCTGGCGATGCTCACCATGATCTTCCCGCCGGCCCGGCGCGGTGCGGCGTTCGGCATCTGGGGGGCGGTGGCCGGGCTTGCCACGATCACCGGTCCGACGCTCGGCGGCTGGCTCGTCACCAACTGGAGCTGGCGCTGGATCTTCTACGTCAACCTGCCGGTCGGCATGGTCGCCCTGGTCGCCGGGCTGGTGTTCCTGCCGGACATCCGGCTCAACCGCCGGCACCGGCTCGACTGGCTCGGTACGGTCCTGGCGTCGGCCGCCCTCTTCCTGGTGTGCTTCGGGCTGATCGAGGGCCCGGCGCACCTGTGGGGACGGGTCTGGGGCCCGATCACCATCCCGGTCGTCATCGCCGCCGGCGTCGCCCTGGCCGGCGTGTTCCTGTGGCAGCAGTACGCGAGCCGGCACCGGGAGCCGCTCGTGCCGTTCGGCATCTTCGCCGACCGCAACTTCGCGGTGATGAGCGCGGTGGTGGCCGCGATCTCGTTCGGCATGCTCGGGCTGTTCCTGCCGCTGGTCATCTTCCTGCAGTCGGTGCTCGACCTGACCGCGGTGCAGGCCGGTTTCGTGCTCGCCCCGATGTCGCTCGCCTCCGTCGTGGCGGCGCCGTTCGCCGGACGGCTGGCCGACCGGTACGGCGGCAAGGACATCCTGTTCACCGGGCTGGTCCTCTGGGCCGCCGGCATGGGCCTGGTCGGGTACACGGCCCGGCTCTACTACGACCGCAGCTCCCTGATCGCCGGGTTGGTGATCGCCGGGCTCGGCCTCGGCCTGACGTTCGCGCCGTTGCAGACGATCGCCATGCATAATGTCGCGCCGCGGATGGCCGGCTCCGCCGCCGGCCTCATCAACACCACCCGACAGCTCGGCGCGGTGATCGGTTCGGCGGCCGTCGGCGCGCTGCTCCAGGCTCAGCTCGCCGCGCACCTCGCCGTGTCCGCGCGGGAGAACTCCATCGCACTGCCGCAGAGCTTCCGCGACCGGTTCATCGACGGGTTCGCCAAGGTGGCCACCGCCAAGGGCCTCCAGGTGGGCACCGGGCAGACCGGCGCGCGGCTGCCGGAGGGCACCCCCGCCTCGGTCCGCCCGGCGGTCCTGCAGGTGGCCACGAAGACGTTCTACGAGGCGTACATCCCGGCCATGCGGACCACCCTGATCCTGCCGGTGACCGTGCTCGTGCTCGCCGCGGTCGCGGTCTTCTTCGTCAAGGGCCGGTCGCCGGAGGCTGCGGGTGACGAGTCCGCGGCGCCCCCGGACGAGCTTGCCGGCACCGCGCGCGACGACACTCCACAGTAGACGGACCCGGTCGGCGCGCCGCCGGTCTGCCACGTCGACGAGCCTGCCGGTTGACCGGCCGCGCTTCCGGGACAATCATATACGTGGATGCCTGCCCGGTTCGAGGCCGGGCACCGCGGGGTGGGCGTCGTGTTGTCCGCGGAGCTACGGGAGCAGGACCGTGGAGGGAACGCACGTGGCTGTGGTGCTGGGCCAGCACTCGCCGCCGGCGCCGCACGCCGCCGATGGCCGGCTCGCCGTCGACGGCGGCAACCCCGTCCGCCGTACGCCGTGGCCGACCTACGACAAGGGTGCCGTCTTCGTCCACCCGGAGGACGAGGAGGCGGCGGTACGTGCCATCCGCAGCCATCTCTACTTCCGCTACGACCAGCGGGCGCAGCAGGAGACCGAGTGCGGCAAGCTGGAGGACGAGCTGTGCCGCTACTTCGGCACCACGCACGCGCTGGCCGTGTCGAGCGGTACCGCCGCGCTCGCCCTGGCCATCATGGCCGCGCGGATACCACCCGGTTCCCTGGTCGCCTGTCCGGGCTTCACCTTCGTCGCCACGCCCAGCGCCATCGTGCTCGCCGGTTGCTTGCCGTTCCTGGTGGACGTGGACGAGAACCTGCAGCTGGACCTGGCCGACCTGCAACGCCGGTGGACCCCGCAGATCAAAGCCATCCTGGTGGTACACATGCGCGGCTTCGCGGCCGACATGGATGCCCTGACCCGCTTCGCCGCGCAGGTCGGCGTACCGGTGTTCGAGGACGCCGTACCGGCGCTCGGCGCCGAGCTGCGCGGCCGCAAGCTCGGCACGTTCGGGCTCGCCGGCGCGTTCAGCACCCAGTCCGACAAGTCGCTCAACTGCGGCGAGGGCGGCTTCCTGGTGACCGACGACCGGGCCATCTTCGCCCGTGCGGTCGTGCTGTCGGGCGCGTACGAGGGCCGCTTCCGGCGACACTTCCCGGATGGTGAGCCGCCGATCGACACCGACCTCGACCTGCCGCTGCTCAGCTTCCGCATGGACGAGATCCGCGCGGCCCTGCTGCGGGCCGAGCTCGACCGGCTGCCGATCCGGCTGGAGCGCTTCCGCAGCAACTACGAGTACGTGGCCGCGGCGCTCGCCGACCTCCCGGAGATCGCGATCCGGCAGCCGGTGGCGCCCGGCGCGTACCTCGGCGAGGCCTTCATCTTCCGGGTCCCCGATGGCGACGCGAGCTGGTTCGCCCATGCGCTCTGCTGCGAGGGCATCGACGCGCGCAACCTGGGCTCCGCCGCGGACAACAACGTACGGGCCTTCTGGAACTGGCGGTTCGTGTTCGGTACGGAGGACGTCACGGCGACCAAGGCGCGGCTGCCGAACGCCACCCGCTACCTGCAGCAGGCGGTCGACGTCCCGCTGTCGTCCACCCTCTCGGTCCAGGACTGCGACCACCTCGTGGCGGCGGTGCGGCGGGTGGCGGCCGCCATCGCGGACAACCGCGACCGACCGGCGCGGGCCCAGCCGCGATGAGTACGGTTGCCGAAAAGCGGACGATCCCCCGGCTCGCCGTCGTCGGGGTCTTCGGCGGGCTCTTCCTCGGCTACGTCGGCCTCACCGCGGTGATCCCGGTGCTGCCGGGCTTCGTACGGGACCGGTTCGGCGCGACCAACCTCGTCGTCGGGCTCGCGGTGACGGGGACGGCGCTCACCGCGTTGCTCAGCCGGCCGGTGGCCGGCGGCGCGGCGGACCGGTACGGCTACCGCCTCGTCATGCGGGTGGGCGCTCTCCTCGTCGGCCTCGGCGGCCTGCTCTACTTCCTGCCCCTCGGCCTGGCCGGCCTCCTCGTGATCCGGCTCCTGCTGGGCGTCGGCGAAGCGGCACTGTTCACCGCGGGTGCCGTCTGGACCGTGTCGCTGGCGCCGCACCACCGCCGGGGCCAGCTGATCGGGCTCTACGGCGTCAGCATGTGGGGCGGGATCTCGGTGGGTACGTTCCTCGGCGCCGCGCTGCTGCAGGTCGGCTACGGCGCGGTCTGGGCGCTGAGCGCCGCCGCACCGCTCGCCGGTGCCCTGCTGATCAGCTCGGTCCGGGTGCGG
>JAEHDK010000544.1 GCA_016880465.1 Micromonosporaceae bacterium | reverse complement strand
TGCTCGGCAAGGTCCACGCCCTCGATCTCCGCTTCCCGGCTGATCCGGAACCCGATCGTCTTCTCGATCGCGGAGCCGATGAGCCACGCGAGCGCGAACGAGTACGCACCGACCGCCAGGACCGCGATCAGCTGCTGGCGCAGTTGTACGAGGCCGCCGCCGTAGAACAGGCCCGCCATCGGCTCCGCCCCGATCCCCGCGGTGTTACCGGTGGTGGCGCTTGCGAGCAGGCCGATGAGCAGGGCGCCCAGCGCACCGCCGACCAGGTGCACACCGACGACGTCGAGCGAGTCGTCGTACTTGAGCCGGTACTTCAGCCCCACCGCGAGCGCGCAGCCGGCACCGGCGACCACGCCGAGCAGCAGCGAGCCGAGCGGCGTTATGGTCGCGCAGGCCGGGGTGATCGCGACCAGACCGGCCACCGCGCCGGAGGCGGCCCCGAGCGTGGTGGGCTTCCGGTCGCGGATCCACTCGACGGCGATCCAGCCGAGAATGCCGCAGGCCGTGGCCGCCTGCGTGTTGATGAACGCCAGGGCCGCCGTACCGTTGGCCGCGACCGCCGACCCGGCGTTGAAGCCGAACCAGCCGAACCACAACAGACCAGCCCCAAGAAGCACCATGGGTACGTTGTGCGGCTTGAACTTCTCCCGCGGCCAGCCGACCCGCTTGCGCAGGACCAGGGCCAGTGCGAGCGCGGCGGCACCGGCGTTCAGGTGCACCGCCGTACCGCCCGCGAAGTCGAAGGCCTTGATGCCGTCCGCGATCCAGCCGCCGTCGCCCGGGTCGGCCGGGTCGCCGAAGTAGAACACCCAGTGCGCCACCGGGAAGTAGACGAGGGTGGCCCAGAGCCCGGCGAAGAGCAACCAGGCGCCGAACTTCGCCCGGTCGGCGATCGCCCCGCTGATCAGCGCCACCGTGATGATCGCGAACATCAGCTGGAAGGCGACGAAGGCCAGCTCCGGCACGCCCCCATCCGGCAGGTTGTGGATCAGGCCGCGCAGGCCCACCGCGTCGAACGTACCGACGAGGCCGTTGAACCGGTCCCCGCTGAAGCTGAGGCTGTACCCATAGATCACCCACAGCACGCTGACCAGTGCCATGGACGAGAAGCTCATCATGATCATGTTGAGTACGCTCTTCGACCGCGTCATGCCCCCGTAGAACAGGGCGAGACCCGGCGTCATCAGCAACACGAGCGCGCTCGACGTCAGTAGCCAGGCGGTGTGCCCACTGTCGATCCCCGGCACGCTGCCTCCTCTCGGTGAAGCCGCGGGCGTACCGGGCGGCGCTGCCCGTCTGCCGTACGTAGTGGCCGTACTCTGCCGACCTGCTGTTTCAGGCAGCATGCCCACGCGGTTTCCACCACGTCACAGACTGTTTCGGGGAGGTGAAGAGCCAACCCGGCCGAGCGGAGCCGGGCCCAGAGTTATCGCAGCGCGTACTCCAGGATGTGCCGCTCGTGGTCGAGCAGCCGCAGGTCGCGGACCGGGCGGCGCAGATGTCCTTTGTGGACGATACGGACGAAGGCCGGATCGCCCGCCGTGGCCATCCGGCGGATCCCCTCGACATGGTCCACGATCCGCTTGCGGATGGTACGGACGAGCCGGTGCCGGTCGCGCGGGATCAGCCCGTACGCGTCGGCGAACAGCCGCAGCCGGCGGGGGCGGTTGGGCCGCTTCCAGCCCAGCGTGTACGAGTCCCGGTCGGAGAACAGCGGGACCCAGGTCCAGGCGGCGTACGCCACGTCGTAGATCCGTGCCCCGGGTGACGAGAGGTCGAAGTCGATCAGAGCCAGCGTGCCGTCGGTACGCCAGATGACGTTGTGGGGTGCGGCGTCGTGGTGGCAGATGACCTCGGCGTCCGGCGGTGGCGGTCCGAACGAGCGCCAGACCGCGCCGTGCGGCGGGCGGAAGCCGTACTGGGCGTCGTGGTACATGCGCAGCATCGTCGCGACCGTGACCAGCGCCTCGTCGGTCGTCCAGTGCGGCGCGAGCGGGTACTCACCGCACTCGCCGGGAAGGTACGAGAGCACCTCGCGGCCCCGCTCGTCGATGCCGAGCGCATGCGGTGCTCCGGTGAAGCCGACCGACTCCAGGTGGCGCAGCAGGGCATGCACGGCTGGCGTCCACGGGCCGGCGTTGCGGCGTACCGTGTCGCCCACCCGGACGACCGTGCTCACGTTCCCGCCGTACAGCGGGATCTCCTGTTGCGTCACCGACGCCCTCCCGGGCGAAACAGAGTAGGTCATCCGAGGTTAAGCCGCCGGACCAAACATCGCGCCGACGCCGGCCGCACCGGTGCCACTACGCCTCGCCCAGCAGGGCCTCGACGAACCACGCGGGCTCGAACAGCGCCAGGTCGTCGGGCCCCTCACCGAGGCCGACCAGCTTGACCGGGATGCCGAGCTTGCGCTGCACGGCGATGACGATGCCGCCCTTGGCGGTACCGTCCAGCTTGGTCAGTACGACGCCGGTGACCTGCACCACCTCCCGTCGGGCATCAATCCTAGGAACGTAACG